>JAFEDP010000270.1 GCA_018241545.1 Pseudomonadota bacterium | reverse complement strand
GGACGGCGGCAGCGTGCGGGCGAACCAGCGCAGGTAGAACACCTCCGCGGCGTAGGTGCCGACCACGAAGAAGCGCTCCTCGGCGACCCGGGCGATCGTGAAGTCGCCGATCAGGCGGCCGGCGTCGTTCAGCATCGGCGTCAGCACCATGCGCCCGATGGCCGGCACCCGGTTCGCCATGACCCGGCCGAGCCACTGCGCCGCCCCCGGGCCGGTCACCTCGAACTTGCCGTAGTTGGAGATCTCGAGCAGGCCCGCGCCCTCGCGCACCGCCCGGCACTCGGCCGCCACGTGCGCGTGCGCGTTAGAGCGGCGGAAGGTGATGTCCTCGCGGGGCGGAGTGCCCTTCGGGGCGAACCACAGCGCGTGCTCGAGCCCGCAGTAGTCCCCGAACACCGCGTTCTCGGCGGCGAGCCGGTCGTAGATCGGCGTGGTCCGCAGCGGCCGCGCGGCCTCGAGCTCCTCGTTCGGGAAGCGGATCCGGAACCGGCGCGAGTAGTTCTCGCGCACCTTGGCGTTGGTGTAGGCGAGCGTCGCCCAGTCGCCGAAGCGCGCCACGTCCATGCCCCAGATGTCGGCCCCCGGGTCGCCGTCCACCATCCAGCGGCTGAGCGCGAGCCCGACGCCGCCGCCCTGGCTGAAGCCCGCCATGACGCCGCAGGCGACCCAGTAGTTGCGCAGGCCGCGCACCGGCCCCACCAGCGGGTTGCCGTCGGGGGCGAACGTGAACGGGCCGTTGACGATCTTCTTGATGCCGGCGCTCTCGAGCCGCGGGAAGTGCTGGAAGCCGACCTCCAGCGACGGGGCGATGCGCTCCAGGTCGTTCGGCAGCAGGTCCTGGCCGAAGTCCCACGGCGTCGTGCGCGGCGACCACGGGACGCCGGCGCGCTCGTAGGTGCCCATCAGCATGCCGCCGCGCTCCTGGCGCATGTAGATCTCGCCCTCGAAGTCGATGCAGTGCAGCTGCTCCTTCTGGCCCTTGAACTCCGGGATGTCCTCGGTGATGAGGTACTGGTGCTCCATGGCCAGGATCGGCAGCTCGAGCCCCACCATCCGCCCGACTTCGCGCGCCCACAGGCCCGCCGCGTTGACCACGTGCTCGGCGTGGACGTTGCCATGGTCGGTGACCACGTCCCAGCTGCCGTCGGCGCGCGGCTTGCAGTCGACCACGCGCGTCTGGCGCACGATCTCGGCGCCGCCGATCTGGGCGGCCTTGGCGTAGGCGTGCGTGACGCCATAGGGGTCGACGTGGCCCTCGATCGGGTCGTACATCGCGCCGACGAAGTGGCGCTCCTCGAGCAGCGGGAACAGCTTCTTGGCCTCCGCCACCGAGATCAGCTCGAGCTCCATGCCGAGGTAGCGGCCGCGCGCCTTGGCCATCTTGAGCCAGTCGAGCCGCTCGGGCGTGCCGGCGAGCATGATGCCGCCGGTGATGTGCACGCCGCAGGACTGGCCCGATATCTGCTCGATCTCGCGGTACAGGTTGATCGTGTACTGCTGCAGCTTGGCGACGTTCGGGTCGCCGTTGACGGTGTGCATGCCGCCGGCCGCGTGCCAGGTCGAGCCCGAGGTCAGCTCGGCGCGCTCGATCAGCAGCACGTCCTTCCAGCCCGCCTTCGTCAGGTGGTAGAGCACGCTCGCGCCCACCACGCCACCCCCGATCACCACCACCTTCGCGTGCGTCCGCATGTCGATCCTCGTGTCTACGTGTTCGTGGGCAGGCGGGCCGGCCGCGCCGTCCCGTCGCCGTCCCGTCCCGCTGTGCTCAGCTCACCGGCGGCGCGCCGCCCTCGGCGCTGCGGCGCGCGACATAGGCGTTGAGCGCCTCGACGATCGCCGGGTCGCGCGCCGGCGCCTCGTAGCGTGCCAGCGCGTCCTTCCAGAGCGTCGTGGCGCGCTCGGTCGCGGTGTGGCTGCCGGCCTCGGTCCACTGGCCGAAGTTGCGCCAGTCGGACACCAGCGGCGCGTAGAACGCGGTCCGGTAGCGCTCCATCGTGTGCGCGCAGCCGAAGAAATGGCCGCTCGGCCCGACCTCGGCGACCGCGTCTAGCGCGAGGTCGGCGGCCGTCGCCGGCACCGGCTGGAACGTCTCGGCGAACATCTGCAGCATCTCGATGTCGAGCAGGAACTTCTCGTAGGAGGTGCTGAGGCCGCTCTCGAGCCAGCCGGCTGCGTGCAGCACGAAATTGCAGCCGCCGAGCAGCGCACCCCACAGGCTCATCTGCGACTCGTACGCCGCCTGCGCATCGACCGTGTTGGCGGCGGTCGCGTTCGACGAGCGCCACGGCAGCCCGATGTGGCGCGCCAGCTGGCCCGCGCCGAAGGAGGACTTGGCGTACTCGGGCGTGCCGAAGGCCGGCGAGCCCGACTTCATGTCGACGTTGGAGGTGAAGCTGCCGTAGATGATCGGCGCGCCCGGCCGCACCAGCTGGGCGAGCACGAGGCCGGCCAGCGCCTCGGCATGCGCCAGCGTCAGCGCGCCGGCGATGGTCACCGGCGCCATCGCGCCGGCGAGGGTGAACGGCGTGATGATCGACGGCTGGCCGGCGGCGGCGAAATTGATGATGCCGTCGGCCATCGGGATGTCGAGCTGCAGCGGCGAGTTGGTGTTGATCACGCAGCACACGCAGGGGCGCGCGCGGAACTCCTCGGCGCTGAGCCCGTAGGCGAGGCGCACCAGCTCGAAGTTGTCGGCGATCTGGCCGGCGCCGCGCGCGTACACCAGCGGCACCTTGTCCGTCAGCATCAGCATCGCGCGCGTGGTGTGCAGGTGGCGGAACTGGATCGGCACGTCCTGCGGCTCGACGCCGCCGCCGAGGCAGTGGATGACGTCGAAGCTCTGGCACAGCCGCATCACGTTCTCGAAGTCCGCGAAGGTGCCGGCGCGGCGGCCACGCTCGCTGTCGATGATGTTCGGCGGGCCCGAGGTCGGCGCGAACACCACGTGGCGCCCGCCGATCGGCAGGTTCCACTCCGGATCCTTGGCATGCAGCGTGAATTCGCGCGGCGTGGTCGCGAGCGAGGCGGCGACGAGGCCGCGGTCGATGCGCACCATCTGGCTCGACTCGTCGACGCTCGCACCGCCCGCGGCGTAGCGCTGGCGCGCCTCGGGCAGCAGCACCCGCATCCCCTGGTTCTCGAGGATCGACAGCGCCGCCTGGTGTATCGCGGCCACCTGGTCGTCCGAGAACACCTTGAGGGGCTCGAAGGGATTGACGAGGTGGCGGTAGCCGCGCGATCGCTCATTGACGGGCTCGGCGGTGGTCGCCGTTGCGCGGCGGCGGCCGCGGCGCTCGACTCGATCTCCTCGCTCACTCATGTCGGACCTGCTGCGGGGACGGGTGGGGTGGGGCGGCGGCGCGCCGGCGGCGCGCGGCGCGGCTCAGTCATTGGACACGGCGAGCCGTACGGCCGGCTCGGCCGCCGACGGGGGCGGGCCGAAGTGCTCGATCAGCCACGAGCGGAACAGCGCGATCGCGGTGTCGCTGAGCGAGTCGGGGTGGGTGACGAGGTAGTAGCCGTAGCCCTCGTCGAGCGTGACGTCGTAGGGGCGCACCAGGCGGCCGGCGGCGATGTCGTCGCGGAACAGGTTGAGGTCGACGAGCGCGAGGCCCTCGCCCGAGCGCGCGTACTGCACCGCCAGCAGCGCCGTGTCGAACACGAGGCCGCGCTCGTAGTTGACCGGGCCGAGGTTCGACTGCCGCACGAGCTGGGCCCACATGTGGTGGCGCGGCAGGTCGCCGATGCGCACGTGGATCAACTCGTTGTCGCGGATGAACGAGGCCAGGTCCTTGCCCGCGTGGCGCGCCGCGACGTCCGGGTGGCACAGGATGCCGAGCCGCACCGGCCACAGGAGGTCGGAGATCATGTCTGTCACGGTGGGCTTGGAGTACACGACCGCGACGTCGACGTCGTTCGGCGGCAGGCCGACGCCGTACGGGCTCACGAGGTCGATCTCGATCTCGCTGTTGGCGCGGCGGAAGTCGCGCAGGATCGGCACTGCGAGGTGCACGGCGAAGCTGGCCGGCATCTGCACCCGCAGGGTGCGCAGCGTCGGTGCGCTGGCATGGCGGATCTCGTCGAGCGAGTACTCGAGCCGGTCGAGCGCCTTGGTCACGACCGGCAGCAGATGCTGGCCGGCGGCGGTGAGCACGAGCGCATGGGGACGCCGCTCGAAGAGCTGTACGCCAATGAGCTTCTCCAGCGAGATCACGTGCCGGGACAGCGCGCTCTGCGAGATCAGCAGCGCATTGGCCGCGCTCGTGAAGCTGCCGTGCTTGGCGACCGCCTCGAAGGCGCGCAGTGCGTTGAGCGGCAGCCAGCGGCGGTCGATGCGGACTCGTTCCATGCAACCTCGGTCGTCGCGGTGACGCGGCGCGGCAAGCGGGTACCGCCGGGTGCGCTATTCTACGGCGGCGCCGGCGCGGCCATGCGTATCCAGCGTCCGGGAGGGTGGGGCAAGGCCCGGGGCCTTGCCAATGCCTTTTTCCGATGCAGCCGATCCAATTTCTCGGCTTCTACGGCCGGGACGACTGTGGAACGCTGTCGGCGTCCGGAGTCGTGGTCCGTACCGGGCGGCCCGCCGCCGCGCGGCGGCCGCGACCAC
>JAFEDP010000026.1 GCA_018241545.1 Pseudomonadota bacterium | reverse complement strand
TCGATCGCCTCGGCCTCGCCGATGCCTTCGACCACGTGGTCGACCCGGCCTCGGTCGCGCAGCAGAAGCCGGCGCCGGACATGTTCCTCGCCGCGGCGCGCGCCCTGGGCGTCGCGCCGTCGCGCTGCCTCGGCATCGAGGACGCCGCCGCCGGGATCGCCGCCATCAAGCAGGCCGGCATGACGGCGATCGGCGTCGGCGACCCGCGCCTGCTTGCCGCGGCCGACGTCGTCGTGCCCGACATGCGCTCGCTGGCGCTCAAGCGCTTCCTGTGAGCCGCAGCCGCACCCTGCTGGCGCTGGTGCTCGCCTACATGCTGTTCGCCGTGCTGCTCAACAGCGTCGGCACGGTGATCCTGCAGTCGATCGCGAGCTTTCGAGTCGACAAGCCGACGGCGAGCCTGCTCGAGGCCTGCAAGGACCTGACGATCGCGGCCAGTTCGTTCGTGGTCGCCTCATTCCTGCCGGCCATCGGCTTCAGGCGTGGGCTGATGCTGGCGCTGGCGCTGGTCGCGGTCGCCGCCGTGCTGATGCCGCTGTGGCCGTCCTTCCACACCACCGAGGCCCTCTTCGTGTGCGTCGGCGCCGCGTTCGCGATCGCCAAGGTCGCCGTGTACGCCTCGATCGGGCTCCTGACGAAGGACAAGGCCGAGCATGCGCGCCTCACGAACCTCGTCGAGGGGCTCTTCATGGTCGGCGTGCTGGCCGGCGGCTGGCTGTTCAGCGCCTTCATCGATCGTGACGCACCGGCCAATCCCTCGTGGCTCAATGTGTACTGGCTGCTCGCGGCCGTGGCGCTCGCGATCCTCGCGCTGCTCGCGACCGCGGACCTCGACGAGTCGGCGGCGCGCGCGGCCGACGCCGGCGCCGGCGGGCGGTCGGTCACCGCCATGCTGCGCCTGGTCGTGCGCCCGCTCGTCTACTGCTTCCTGATCTCGGCGTTCCTGTACGTGCTCATCGAGCAGAGCTTCGGGACGTGGCTGCCAACCTTCAACCGGGAGATGCTGAAGCTCCCGAATGCCATGAGCGTCCAGCTCGCCAGCATCCTCGCGGCCAGCACGGCCGTCGGACGGATCGGGGCGGGGCTGCTGATGCGGCGCGTGCGCTGGTATCCGCTGCTGAACGGTTGCGTGCTCGCGATGGCGGGACTGCTGCTGCTGGCGCTGCCGCTCGCCGGACGGGTGGTGGCGCGCGCCGACGTCGGGTGGTTCGACGCACCGGCCGCGGCGTACCTGATCCCGCTGATCGGCCTGCTGATGGCGCCGATCTACCCGGTCATCAACTCCGTCGCCCTGAGCGCGCTGCCAAAGCCGCTGCATGCCGCGATGATCGGCCTGATCGTGGTGTTCTCGGCACTCGGCGGCACGCTCGGTTCGCGGATCACCGCCATCGTGTTCTCGAGGTTCGACGGCATTCATGCGTTCTACTTCTCGCTGCTGCCGATGGCGCTGCTGCTCGCGATGCTGTTCCTGTTCCGCCGCGAGAGCGAACGTGCGGCCGCGGCCTGAGGGCGCGCACCGGCGCGACCGGCTCTGGCTGGCTCGGGCCGCCGCGGCGGCGCTGCTGGGCCTCGGCGGCGCGGTGGCGACCGCAAAGGCCGCAGCGCCGGCGGCCGAGGATCCCTCGTTCGTGCTGACCGCGACCGCGCGGGACCTCGACCGCTACTTCCCCGCGTACCTCGCCAACGGCTACCAGTCCACGCTCAGCACGCCGCGCGGCACCCAGGGCACGCCCGCGTACCTGGTCGCGTTCATGGACTACACGCCGGAGGACATGTCGCGGCCGGCCGCCGTGCCGGGCTGGACCGAGATCGACTACAGCACCGGCCCGACGCCGACCGGCCAGGTCTGGATGAACCGCGTGCCACTCGCGGGCAGGCAGTTCCGCGACTACCGCCAGACCCTGGACCTGCGCGAGGCGACGCTGACCACGGGGTACGTGTACCGGGACGGACGGCGCAGCACTGCCATCGAGGTCACGACGTTCATCGACGAGGCGCAGCCGCACCTCGCGGCGACGCGGCTCGCGATCACCCCGGACTTCGACGGCGTGGTGCAGCTCAGGTTCTCGCTCAACCTGTGGGCACCGGCCGCGCCGCGGCTCGCGCTCGCGCGCATCAGCGGCGAGGAGATGGACGAGCAGATCGCCGCACAGCTGCAGCCGACCGAGGCCTCGCCGCCCGCGACCAGCGACCGGATCGCGACCTGGTATCGCGGCGATACGCAGGTGCTCGTGGCCGACGGCGATGCCGATTCGCTCGCGCTGTGGCTCGACGGCCGCGCCGCGCACGGCCTCGGCATGGCCGAGGCGGTGGCCGTGAGCCTGCCCGCGGGCGCGGTGCCGAGCGCACGGCGCCTGCTGCGCAGCCCGTACCTGCTGGCGCTCGAGGTGAGCCTGCCGGTGCGCCGTCACCAGCGCTACGAGTTCACGAAGTACGCGGCACTCTCGCGCGAGGGCTGGGGCGGGGATGCGGCGGCCGACCGCGAACTCGCGCTGCAGGCGCGCGAGGCGGGCTTCGAGGGCCTGCTTGCGGCGCACCGCGCCGCGTGGCGGGCACTGTGGCGGTCGGACATCGAGATCGAGGGCGACCTGCGCGCGCAGCGCGCGGCGCGCAGCGAGCTCTACGCGCTGTATGCGAGCTCGACCGCCGACACCGCGTGGCCGCTCGGCGCCTGCGCGCTGACGCTCGGGTACGCGGGACACGCGTTCTGGGACAACGACCTGTGGATCTTCCCCGCGCTGCTGCCGCTGCACCCGGAGCGTGCCCGGCCGCTGGTCGCGTTCCGGGAGCGGACGCTGGCGCCGGCCCAGGCGCGCGCCGCCGAGCGCCACCTCGTGGGCGCCATGTTCCCGTGGGAGTCCGACCCGCAGAACGGCACCGAGCAGACGCCACACCCCGCGTACGTGCTCGGTGAGCGCGAGATCCACGTGACCGCCGACGTCGCGCTCGCGCAGTGGCAGTACTTCCTCGCGAGCGGCGACCTCGGCTGGCTGCGCGAGCATGGCTGGCCGGTGATCCGCGAGGTGGCGCGCTTCTGGGCGAGCCGCGTGAGCCTCGATCCCGACCGGCACCGCTACGACATCCTGCACGTCGCGTCGGTGTGGGAGGCGTTCAACGACATCCCGAACGACACCTACACGAACGCGGCCGCGGCGCGGGCGCTGCAGATCGCGGCGCGGGCCGCGGCGCTGCTGCACGAGCCGGCCGATCCCCGCTGGTCGGACATCGCGAGCCACCTGTACCTGCCGACGGCCGGCCCCGAGCCGCATCACCTCACGTTCGACCCGCTGGTGGCGACCGACGAGGGCCCGGGCGGCGGCAGCACGAGCCTCCTGAGCTTCCCGTCGCTGGACCTCGCGATGGACCCGCGGATGCGCCTCGCCGACTACCGTTCGGCGCTGCCGCACGGGGTCACCGCGGGCGACGCCGGCAACAGCATGGGCTACGCCCCGAACTCGATCGCGGCGGTCACCGTCGGCGACGCCGAGGGCGCCCGCGCCTGGTTCGATGGCAATTTCACCGGCGGTACGCTCAAGCCGCCGTTCAACGTGCGCACCGAGACCGCGACCAACAACACCGGATACTTCCTGACGGGATCGGGAGCCTTCGTCCAGAACCTCCTGTACGGCTTCACGGGGCTGAGGCTGCGCGAGGAGGGGTTGGTGGAGGCCTTCCCGCCACTGCTGCCACCGGCCTGGAAGCGACTGACGCTGCGCGGGATCGAGGTCCGCGGGCGGCGTTACGACATCACCGTCGCGCGCGACGCCGCCGGTCGGACCCACCTGACGCGCACGCCGCTGTAGCCAGCCGTCCCGCGCTCCCGATCCTGCAGAGACGCCGGACGACGGACGCCCGCAGCCGGAACGTCCGCCGTGAGGAGAGGGCGGGCGCGGGTCCATAAATAAGAGTCGAGGTCCCGCGGGAGGAGCCGGGACGGCTGTGGCTCGCCGCGATTGACAGTACGATAATCCTCGTAATATCGTACTTTCATGAAATCGACGGACGTCGTGGTCGCCCTCGGGGCGCTGGCGCACGAACACCGGCTCGCGGTGTACCGGCTGCTCGTGGAGCGCGGACCGGACGGACTCTCGGCCGGCGACATCGCGTCGCAGGTCGGCCTCGTGCCGTCGTCGCTCACGTTCCACACGCAGGCGCTCGCCCGGGCGGGCCTCATCACCCAACGCCGGGCCGGGCGGCAGCTGCGGTACGCGGCCGACTTCAGCGTCATGACGGGCCTGATCGAGTACCTGACCCGTAACTGCTGCGGCGGCGAACAGAACTGCGCGCCCGGCTGCGCGCCCGCGGGCCCGCAGCGGACGGCGACGAACTCCCGAAGGAGCGCCTGAAGCCGTGGCGCTCACGATCCGCGCGATGAGGCCGCAGGAACTGCCGGCGGTACGCGCGCTGCTCACGGGCGCGGCGCTGCCGGCGGACGACGTCGTCGAGTCCGACCGGCTGGCGTTCTGGGTGGCCGAACGGGGCGGCGCGCTCAGTGGCGTCGTGGGGCTCGAGCGCTCGGGTGCGTCGATGCTGCTGCGTTCGCTGGCCGTGGCCCCGGCCGTGCGCGGTCGCGGCGACGGCAAGGCGCTCGTCGCCTTCGCCGAGCAGCGCGCGCGCGAGTCCGGCTGCCGGGACCTGCACCTGCTGACGATGACGGCCGAGGCCTTCTTCGGCGGTCTCGGCTATGCGCGCCTCGAGCGGGCGGACGTCCCGGACGGCGTGCGGCAGACCGCGCAGTTCAGCTCCCTGTGTCCGGCCTCGGCGGTGTGCATGACGCGCCGCGTCGGCGACTGACTGCTGTATCGAGGATCCGCCATGCCCGACCGCCCGCTCTCCGTCCTGTTCCTCTGCACCGGCAATTCCGCACGCAGCATCCTGGCCGAGGCGATCCTCAACCATCGCGGCAACGGTCGCTTCCGCGCCTTCAGCGCCGGCAGCCACCCGACGGGCCGGGTGAACCCCGGCGCGCTCGAACTCCTGCAGCGGCTCAAGCTGCCGACCGACGGCCTGCGCAGCAAGTCGTGGGATGAATTCGCGGTGCCGGGCGCGCCGCCGCTCGACTACATCTTCACGGTCTGCGACAACGCCGCCGGGGAAGTCTGCCCCGTCTGGCCCGGCCAGCCGGTCGCCGCCCACTGGGGCGTCCCGGACCCGGCGGCCGTCAGCGACCCGGCCGCGCGGTCGCGGGCGTTCGAGGAGGCCTACCGGCTGCTCGCCCGGCGCATCGACCTCTTCACGAGCCTGCCGCTCTCCACCCTCGACGCGATGGCGCTGCGCGACCGGCTCGGCGCGATCGGGCGGAGCTGATCCGTGTCCGGCTTCGAACGCTATCTGACGCTCTGGGTCGCGCTGTGCATCGTCGCCGGCGTGGCGCTCGGGCACGCGATGCCCGGCGTGTTCCGCGTCATCGGCGGTCTCGAGGTGGCCCGCGTCAACCTGCCGGTCGCGGTGCTCATCTGGCTCATGATCGTGCCGATGCTCGTGAAGATCGACTTCACGGCGCTGCGCCAGGTGGGCCGGCACTGGCGCGGCATCGGCGTCACGCTCTTCGTGAACTGGGCGGTGAAGCCGTTCTCGATGGCGCTGCTCGGCTGGCTGTTCGTCGGCCACGTGTTTCGCCCGTACCTGCCGCCGGCCCAGCTCGACTCCTACGTCGCCGGCCTCATCCTGCTGGCCGCCGCGCCCTGCACGGCGATGGTCTTCGTCTGGAGCCACCTCGCCGAGGGCGAGCCGCACTTCACGCTCTCGCAGGTCGCGCTCAACGACGCGATCATGGTCGTGGCCTTCGCGCCCATCGTCGCGCTGCTCCTCGGGCTCTCCGCCATCCACGTGCCGTGGGGCACGCTCGCGCTCTCGGTCGTGCTCTACATCGTCGTGCCGGTGCTCGTCGCGCAGGCGATCCGGCGCGGCCTGCTGCGGGCCGGCGGGCACCCCGCGCTGCAGCGGTTCCTGAGGCCGGCCGGGCAGGTCGGGCTCATCGCGCTGCTCGCGACGCTGCTGCTGCTGTTCGGGCTGCAGGGCCAGCAGATCGTCCGCCAGCCGCTGGTGATCGCCATCCTGGCGGTCCCGATCCTCGTCCAGGTGTACTTCAACGCCGCGCTCGCGTACCTGCTCAACCGGATCGCCGGCGAGGCGCACTGCGTCGCCGGCCCCTCGGCGCTGATCGGTGCGAGCAATTTCTTCGAGCTCGCCGTCGCCGCGGCCATCAGCCTGTTCGGCTTCGAGTCCGGAGCCGCGCTCGCCACCGTGGTGGGCGTCCTGATCGAGGTGCCGGTCATGCTGTCGGTGGTGCGGATCGTGAACGCCAGCCGTCACTGGTACGAGCGCGCCCTCACCCCGGCGGCCGCGCCGCCCGGCCCGGGCGGCTGAGCGAAACCCGGGGCGCCATGCCGCCCCGGGCAGATCCCGATGGCCACCCCCGCCGCCGACTCGCCCATGTCAGCCCAGAGCGCCGCGGCCGCAGCGGCGGTGCCGGCGGTCGGCGCCCGGAGCCTCGATCGACAGGCGATCGCGGCGGCATTCGAGGCGACGGACGGCCTCCTGCCCGCCTCGATCTGGGAATCGCGGCCGCACCTCTTTTCGCCCGCGCAGGTCTTCCTCGCGCCAGCCGACCTCGCGCGCATGACCGAGGTCGTCCGCGCCGTCGAGGCCGTCAGCCGCTGGCCGGGCTACCGCCAGGCGGTGCTCGAGCAGGCGCCGGCCATTGCGCGCCTCGACCACGGGCCGCGCGGCGCGTTCATGGGCTACGACTTCCACCTCACCGCGGACGGTCCGCGGCTGATCGAGGTCAATACCAACGCCGGCGGCGCTCTGCTGAACGCGGCGCTCGCGCGGATGGCGCCCGCCGGCGGCGCAGGCGGCCGGGCCGGCGCGCGAGGCGTCGGCGCGGCCGACTTCGAGGCGGCGGCCTGGCGGATGTTCCTGCAGGAGTGGTCGCTGCAGCGTGCGGGACCGGGGCCGCGGCGGGTCGCGATCGTCGACGATGGCACCGAGGAGCAGTACCTCTACCCCGAGTTCGTGCTTGCCAAGCGCCTGTTCGAGGCCCACGGCGTCGTGACACGGATCGCCGACGCCGGGCAGCTCGAGTTCCGCGACGGCCGGCTGGTGCTCGCGGGCGAGCCGGTCGACCTCGTCTACAACCGCCTCACGGACTTCGCGCTCGAGGCACCCGGACACGCGGCACTGCGCCGCGCGTACGAGGCCGGCCGCGTGGTCGTCACGCCCAACCCGCACGTCCACGCGCTCCTCGCGGACAAGCGGAACCTGGCGCTGCTGTCCGACGCGGCGTGGCTCGACGCGCAGGCGGTGGATCCGCCGCTGCGCCGGGCGCTCTCAGCGATCCCGCGCACGCGGATCGTGACGGCGCAGAACGCGCCAGCGCTGTGGGCGACGCGGCGCAGCCTGTTCTTCAAGCCGGCATGCGGCTACGGCAGCAAGGGCGTCTATCGCGGCGACAAGCTCACCCGCGGCGCCTGGGCCGACATCGTCGCGGGCAGCTACGTGGCCCAGGACTGGACGCCCCCGAGCGAGTGCCGGGTGCGGATCGAGGGGCTGGAGCAGCGCCGCAAGCTCGACGTGCGCCTGTACGTCTACGACGGCGAGGTGCTGTCGGCCGCGGCACGGATCTACCAGGGCCAGGCGACGAACTTCCGGACGCCGGGCGGCGGGTTCGCGCCGCTGACCGTCGCCTGACCCGCGCGCCGCCGGCGGCGCGCGGCGGGGCGGCGGCCCGGCAGATCGATGGCCGGCCCCCGCCGCGGGTCCGTAAGATGCGCCGGTGGCGACCACCCGTCGCCCCTCCACGACGCGAAGGATCGACACCCCGTGCGCACGAAGTCCCGCATCAGCGACTGGAGCGACATTCAGTACGTGATGGCGACCGCCAAGCTCGGCAGCTTCCATGCGGCCGCGGCGGCGCTCGGCGCCAACCCGTCCACGGTCGGCCGGCGCGTCGCCCGGTTCGAGGCCCACCTCGGGACGAAGCTATTCGAGCGCCACGCCACCGGCATGCGGCTGACCGCGGCCGGGGAACTGTTCCACGGCAAGGCGCAGCAGATGGATGCCGTCGCGCAGGACATCGACTCCAGCCTGCGCGCGCTCGATTCGCGGCTGTCGGGGACCGTGCGGGTATTCGCGACCGAGGGCGTCGCCTCGCTGTGGCTGATGAACGTGATCGCGGAGTTCTGCCGCGCCCACCCGGCGGTCGCCGTCGACCTCGTCACGCACCGCGAGTGGCTCGACCTGTTCTCGCTGGAGACCGACGTCGCGATCTTCATCGAGCGTCCCAAGAACCCACGGCTCGTCGCCGCCCGGATCGTCAAGGTCGACCACTCGCTCTTCATCTCGAAGTCGTACGAGGAGCGCTTCGGGCGGCCGCGGCGGCTCGAGGACCTGCGCGAGCACCAGTTCATCGACTACGTGCCGTACCACGTGTGCGCGGACATCGGCTGGTGGACCCGGGAGCTGCTGCCGAACCACCGCGTGCAGCTGGTGGTGGACTCCGCCGCCGTGTACCTCGCGGCGGTGCGCAGTGGCATGGGCATCGGCCTGCTGCCGAACTTCTACAAGCGCGCGGCGCCCGACCTCATCGCGCTGCCGATGGCGACCGGCTGCTCGATCACGCTGTGGCTGGTGTCGCACCCCATCGCGAACAAGTTCCATCGCACGCGCATCCTGCTCAAGTTCCTGCGCGAGCGCTTCGCGAAGGACTCCGCGGCGTGGTTCTCAGCGTGACGAGCAGCGTCGCGAGGCTGAGGCCGCAGGCGCCGAGGACGTACCAGGTCGGCGACAGCGGGTCACCGGTGCGCGCGACCAGGCTCGTCGCGATGAAGGGCGCGAACCCGCCGAACACGGTCACCGAGAAGTTGTAGGCGACGCCGATGCCGGAGGAGCGGACGCCCACCGGAAACAGCTCCGCCATGGCGGACGGCGCCACCCCGATGAACGAGGCCGCGAGCAGCGCGGACACCACCTGGAACAGCGCCAGCGCCGGGGCGACGGGGTGGCGCAGCAGCAAGGCGAACCCGGGCAGCACGAGGACCACCAGGGCGACCGCCGCGGCCACCATCACGGGATAGCGGCCGACCCGGTCCGAAGCGGCGCCGGCGAGCGGCGCCACGAGGAGCATGCAGGCGAGCGCGAGGCTGTTGCTGAACAGCGTCGTCTGCATCGGCAGCCGCAGCACCGTGTGCGCGTACAGCGGCACGTACACGAAGAAGAAATACGTCGAGACGGTCCAGATGATGGTGATGCCGAAGCCGCGGGCCACGGCCGTGCGGTGTGCCTGCCACAGCGCGCCCAGCGGGGAGGCCGCCGCCGCGGCCTGCTTCGCGAACGCCTCCGGGTCGGCGACGCGACGACGGATGTAGAGGCCGAGCGGCACGATCAGGGCGCTCGCCCAGAACGGGGCACGCCAGCCCCAGGCGTCCATCTGCGCCGGGCTGAGCGTCGCGGCCATCAGGGCCGCGAACAGAGCCCCGAGCAGCAGCGCCCCGGCCTGGCTCGCCGCCTGCCAGCTCGCGTAGAAGCCGGCCCGCCCGGGCGGGGCCTGCTCGGTCAGCATCGCGGTCGCGCCGCCGACGACGCCCCCGGTCGCAAGGCCCTGCAGCAGCCGCGCGAGCACGACCAGCAGCGGCGCGGCAATGCCGATCGACGCGTAGGACGGGATCAGCCCGATCGCGAGCGTGGCGCCGCCCATCATCCCGAAGGTCACCAGCAGCGCGAACTTCCGGCCCCGACGATCTGCCATCGAGCCGAACACCAGCGCACCGGCCGGCCGGGTCAGGAAGCCCACGCCGAAGGTGCCGGCCGACAGCAGCAGCGACGCCGTGGGGTTGTCCGCCGGGAACATGACCCGCCCGATCACGGCGGTCAGGAACGCGTAGACCGCGAAGTCGTACCACTCGAGGACGTTGCCGACGGTGACGGCCGCGAGCACCCGCGCCGGCGGGGCGTGCGGTGTCGCGCCGGGAGCGCCCGGGCCGGTCAGCCCGGGTCGGCCTGAGATGCCCACGCGCCCACCTGCGTCATGAAACGGTCGGCGAGCGAGAGGGCCTCGCACGCGATCCACTCGTCGGGTCGGTGGGCCTGGCGGATGGACCCCGGGCCGCAGACGATGGCCGGGATGCTGCCGTGCTCGAAGATGCCGGCTTCGGTGCCGAAGGGGATGGTCGTCGTCGGCAGCTGCCCGCCGAAGCGGACCATCAGCTCGAGCAGCTCGGGAGACATCCGGCTGGCGAAGTGGGGCACGTCGAGTTCGATCCGGTTCGTCACCTCGAGCGCCGTGAAAGCATTGCCGGCCAGGAACCCGTCGACCGCCTCGCGAATGGCCGTCAGGTCCTGCTGCGTCGCGGCACGGTACTCCCAGGAGACGCTGCAGCGCTCGGCGATGATGTTGGTGGCGGTGCCGCCGCAGATGCGCCCGACGTTGAGGGTGCAGCCGTGGCCGGCGATGTGGGGCAGGCGCGCGACGTCGCCGAGGAAGCGGACGAACTCGGCGGCCGCCGCGATCGCGTTGACGCCGCGCCCGGGCTCGCTCGCGTGGCCGGCCACGCCCCGGAAGCTGGTCTGCGCACCGACGACGCCGTTGTGTGCCACGCCGAGCTGCATGTCCGTCGGCTCGCCCACGATGGCGAATGCCGGGGCGGGCAGCCGGTCGCCGATGCGCCGCACGAGGTCGTGGACCCCGAGGCAGCCGACCTCCTCGTCGTAGGAGAACGCGAAGTGCAGCGGGCGCAGCAGCTTGCGCCCCCGCCAGTCGCCCGCGGCCGCGAGGCACGCCGCGATGAAGCCCTTCATGTCGGAGCTGCCGCGCCCGTAGAGGCGCCCGTCGCGCTCGGCGAGCGCGAAGGGGTCGCTGGTCCAGTCCTGCCCGTCCACCGGGACGACGTCGGTGTGGCCGGACAGCACGATGCCGCCCTCGCGGTCGGGGCCCAGCGTGCCGAGCAGGTTGGCCTTGTCCTTGCCCGCGTTGTGCACGAGCTCGACCCGGGCGCCGTGCGACTGCAGGTAGTCCGCGGCCCATTCGATCAGTGCCAGGTTGGAGTTGCGCGAGGTCGTGTCGAACGAGACCAGCTTGCGCAGCAGGGACGTACTCGTGGTCGGGGTGCTCATCACGCCTCGCCTGTCGGCGGCCTCCGCGGGCCGGCGAGCCCGGTCCGGCCATCCGGCAACGCTACTGCGGCGGGCGCGCGCCGTAAATTGCAACCATGCAAGTCTGAGTTGCAGTCCTGCACGTTGCCGGCCCGAGCGGCCGGTCGCAGCACGGGCGTGCACGCCGGGGGTCGCGGAAGTGCCTCATTCCATTGCGGTTCCTGAGCCGCGGGCGTGGACGAGAATCGTTCGCTGCGCAGTGGCGCCCGGTCGTCGTCTCGTTTCAGAAAATTGACGCTGCGCGCGCGCTCCAAGTAGCTTCAAACTGTTCGCCGGGCTTGTTCCTGTTGCGCATAACTAACATCACTTGGGGTCCGTCATGAGCGCTGCCTCGCCTCGCCTCCGCTACGCGCTGCCAACAGGCGCCGCGTGCCTGCTGCTGTCCCATCCCGTCCTCGCGGCCACCGCCACCGGTGGCGCCGAGGCCACCGCCGAGCAGGGGGCCTTGGCGGAGGTCGTCGTCACCGCTCAGAAGCGCGAGCAGCGCGCCCAGGACGTGCCGATCTCGCTGTCCGTGATGGGTGGCGCGGAGCTCGACAAGTCGAGCCTGCAGAGCGTGACCGACGCCCTCGGGCTGGTGCCGGGTGTCGCGATCAACCTGACCGGGCAGGGCGGCGAGACGGTGCTGACGATCCGCGGCGTCACCTCCGCCGGCCCGCTGTTCGCCGGCCCGAGCCCGATCGGCTACTACCTCGACTCCGTGCCGTTCGGCCTGGTCCGCTCGGCGGTGGAGCCGGACGCCAACACCTATGACCTCAAGCAGATCGAGGTGCTGCGCGGCCCGCAGGGCACCCTGTACGGCGCCAGCGCGCTGAACGGCGTGGTGCGCGTGCTGACCAACGACGCCGACCTCAACAACTTCGAGTTCAAGGCCCGCTCGGGGCTGTCGTTCACCGACGGCGGTGCCGGCAACTACCGGAGCGATGCGGCCGTCAACATCCCGATCGTCGACGGCCGGCTCGCGGCGCGCCTCGTGGTCGGGCGCGAGCACGACAGCGGCTGGATCGATGCGCCGATCGGCACCCACATCAACGACACGGACTCCAAGAACGTCCGCCTGAAGATCGATGCGCTGCCGACCGACGACCTGTCGATCAAGCTGTCGACCAACTACCAGCAGTCGAACCTCGGCGCGCCGCCGCAGGCCGACCACGACTATTCGGCGACCACGCAGCAGCAGCCGATCAACACGCACTTCAACGCGCAGGACCTCAAGATCGACTACCAGCTCTCGTCGCTGTCGATCTCGAACTCGACCGCCTACTTCCAGTACCTGAACGACGGCTCGCTGGACATCGCCCCCGGCGTGCCGATCCCGCCGCTGACCACGCGCCTCACGTCGCGCGTCTTCAGCGACGAGCTCAACCTGACGTCGAAGATGGCCGGCCCCTGGCGCTGGTCGGCGGGAGCGTTCTTCCGCGACGCGCGCGACACCACCTACCAGACGCTCGGCGACCTGATCCCGGCACCGGTCGGTCAGGCGGACGCCTCGAAGTCCTGGGCCGTGTTCGGCGAGGTCGCGCGCCGCTTCGCCGACAACAAGTGGGAACTGTCGGTGGGCGGACGCTACTTCCATGACGATGTCACGCTCGACCAGCTGATCCTGTTCGGCGAGCCGCCGGGCACGCCGCTGATCCATGTCACCAACACCTTCCACGCGACGACCCCGCGGGTGGTGCTGAGCTGGTTCCCGGACCGCGACTACACGATGTATGCGTCCTATTCCGAGGGCTTCCGCAGCGGCTTCGCGCAGAGCGAGCTCGTGATGCTGGTGGCGCCCGACTTCGGCCCGGTGAGCCCGGACAAGCTGCACAACTACGAGATCGGCGGCAAGGGCTCCGCCTTCAACGGCAAGCTGGTGTTCGACGCCGCGGTCTACTACATGAAGTGGGACGACATCCAGGAGACCCTCGGCATCCCGGTGCCGGGCAGCACCGCCTACATCGTCACCAACGTCAACGGCAAGTCGGCGAGCGGCATGGGCGTGGACCTCGCGGCCACCGCACACCTGCTCGAGGGCCTGACGTTCGGCATCAACTTCAGCTGGAACGGCCTCAAGGAGGACGCGGCCGTGTACTCGGGCGGCGCGCTGCTGTTCCCCGACGGCTCGCGCATCGATTCCTCGCCGGCCTACACCGCCGGGGCGAACCTGCAGTACAGCTTCCCGTTCGGCGGCAGCGGCTGGACGGGCCAGTTCCAGGCGATTGGCCGGTACACCTCGTCGCAGACCACGACGTCGGCATCGGTCGGCGTCAACGAGCCGCCGGTTGTCGTCAAGAGCGACACGATCACCACCGCCCGCGTCGCGTTCTCGGTCACGGCGCCGGCGCACTGGCGCGTGATGCTCTTCAGCGACAACGTCGGTAACAACCGCGGTGTGCCGCTGGCGTCGCAGACTCCGTACTCGAGCATCAGCCAGCGGCCGCGCACGACGGGCCTGCAGCTCGACTACAGCTTCAAGTGAGGTCGCAGTCAGAAGACGCCAGCTCCAGCACATCCAACTGAAGGGGGTCGAGCCCATGCGCCGAGGTGTCCTTGTTGCCCTGATCGCCCTCCTGGCGTGCGCCGGTGCGCACGCCGGGAACCGGGTCCTGCAGCCGGCGGATCTGTTCCAGATGCACTGGGCGGGTGATGCTCAGATCAGCCGCGATGGAACGCAGATCGTCTACGAGCGCCACACGAACGACGTGATGACCGACCACGTCGTCGAGTCGCTGTGGCTGATCGACACCGCGACGGGCGCCCAGCTGCCCGTCACGACCCGCCAGGGACACTTCGGCTCGCCGCGCTGGTCGCCGGACGGCACCCGGATCGCGTACCTCGCGACCGGGGCCGACGGCCGCACGCAGATCGTCGTCCACTGGCTGCGCGGCGATACCGCGGTGCTGACGAACCTCACGGAGGCGCCGACCGACATCACCTGGTCGCCGGACGGCAAGCAGATCGCCTTCGTGATGCTCGTGCCGACGCCGCGCCCTGCGATCGGCAAGCCGCTGGAGAAGCCGGCCGGCGCGTCGTGGGGCGACGGCCCGGTCGTCATCGACCAGCTCAACTACCGCGCCGACGGCTTCGGCCTCGACAAGACCGGCTATCGGCACCTGTTCGTGATCTCGACCGACGGCGGCGGCACGCCGCGCCAGCTGACCTTCGGGCCGTTCAGCGAGGCCGGGCCGCTCGCCTGGTCGCCCGACGGACGGGGGATCTACTTCGCCGGCAACCGCACCGAGGGCTGGAACCGCGGGCCCGAGGACTGGGCCCGGCACACGGCGATGACGCTCGCGATCTACAAGGTCAACCTCGCGGACAACAGCCTGACCCAGCTGTCGCACGAGGTCGGCCCCTACCACTCGCCGGTGGTCTCGCCGGACGGCAAGCAGGTCGCCTATCTCGGCTACGAGGACAAGCACGTCGGCAACCAGAGCATCCGCCTCAACGTGATGGACGCGGACGGCCGCAATGCGCGCGTCGTGAGCGGCGGGCTCGAGCGCTCGATCACCGACGCGCAGTGGGCCGCCGACGGGCGCAGCCTGTACGTGCAGTACATCGACGAGGGCATCACCAAGGTCGCCCGCATGGGCCTCGACGGCCGCCTCGAGCCGGTCGCCGACCACCTCGCGGACGTCTTCGGGCCGGTGCAGCTGCCGTACTCCGGCGGCCAGTTCAGCGTGTCCGCCAAGGGCACCGTGGCCTACCTCGGCGGCTCCGCCGAGCACCTGCCGGAGGTCTTCGTGGCGCAGGGCGGCAAGACCCGGCGGCTGACGAACCTCAACGGCGAGCTGCTGTCGGAAGCGACGATCGGCAAGCTGTCGGCGCTGCCCGTCAAGTCGTCGTTCGACGGCCGGCCGATCGGCGCCTGGGAGGTCCTGCCGCCGAACTTCGATCCCGCCAAGAAGTACCCGCTGATCCTCGAGATCCACGGCGGCCCGTACATGAGCTACGCGCCGGTGTTCTCGGCCGAGTACCAGCTGTACGCGGCCGCCGGCTACATCGTCGTCTACGGCAACCCGCGCGGCTCGACCTCCTACGGCGAGGAGTTCGCCAACCTCATCCACAACAACTACCCGAGCCACGACTTCGACGACCTGATGAGCATCGTCGATGCGGCGATTGCGCGCGGCAACGTCGACGCCGACAACCTGTTCGTCACCGGCTCCTCGGGCGGCGGCGTGCTGACCTCGTGGATCGTCGGCAAGACCCACCGCTTCCGGGCGGCCGTCACGCAGCGGCCGGTCGTCAACTGGACCAGCTGGATGCTGACCGCGGACATGGGGGCCTTCGGCGCGCGCTACTGGTTCAAGAAGCTGCCGTGGGAGGACCAGGAGACCTTCTGGAAGACCTCGCCGATCTCCCTGATCGGCAACGTCACGACGCCCACGATGGTCCTGGTGGGGCAGAGCGACCTGCGCACGCCGGTGGCCGAGGCGGAGCAGTACTACCAGGCGCTGCAGCTGCGCGGCGTGCCGACGGAGCTCTACGAGATTCCGGGCGCGGCGCACGTCGTGATCCGCCCGTCGCAGCTCGCGCAGGCGCAGTCCGCGATCATCGAGTGGTTCGACCGCTACCGGACGACCGCCAAGCACTGATCCGGCCAGCACTCCGCCCGCCGGCGCCGCGCTCGCGGCGCCGGCGGGCGGGCGACCGCGCACGCCGCCCGACCGGAACGCACCCGCGGCCGGCGCCCTGCGTTCCTAGCGCTTCGGCGGATGGCCGATCGCCCACACATAGGCCGCCACCGCCGCGACATCGGTGTCAGAGAGCGCCGCGCCGCCGCGCGGCGGCATGACTCCCATCATCTGCTTCGGCTTCGCCACGCCCGTCGTGATCGTGCGCCGCAGGGCCGCGAGGCTGCCGTCGCCCCACAGCCAGCGGCCCCGGCGCAGGTCGGGGCCGAGGTC
>JAFEDP010000269.1 GCA_018241545.1 Pseudomonadota bacterium | reverse complement strand
CGAGCGCGACGGCCACCAGGAGCGCAGCGGCGCGCCCGGACCCGCTCATGCGCCCGCGATCCGTGCCGACCCGCCTCGCCGCATCCCGTCGTCTCCCGTCGTGGGGCGCCCGGCGTCGATGGTAGCGGCCCCGACGCCGGCACGGCCCGCGCCGGCGAAGTGGAATTTTCCTGTACGGCTCCGTAACATTTGCGGGATTTCCTTTCGGTTTTGTCAGGCCGGTCGCGGCGGGCGGAGTCTATGCGTTCGATCAGACGTGCGTTCTCGGTGTTGCCGGCCGTTCTGGCGCTGGCCTGTCTCGGCGGAGCGGCCCGCGCGCAGGAGGCGGCGGCGCCCGCGGGCGATGCGGCGCGCGGCGCGAAGCTCGGCTACACCTGCTTCGGCTGCCACGGCATCCCCGACTACCGCAACGCCTACCCGGCCTACCACGTGCCGAAGATCGGCGGCCAGCACTACGCCTACCTGGTCGCGGCGCTCGGCGAGTACCGCGCCGGCGCGCGCCCGCACCCGACCATGAAGGGCCAGGCGGCGAGCCTGAGCGAGCAGGACGCGCGCGACCTCGCCGCCTACTTCGCGACCTCGACTCCGGTGCAGGCCTCGGGCAAGCCGGTCGGCACGGCGCCCGCGGCCGCGACCACCTGCGTCGCCTGCCACGGCCCCGACGGCGTCGGCATCACGCCCGACTACCCGACGCTCGCCGGCCAGCACGCCGACTACATCGCCCAGGCGCTGCGCGCCTACCGCAAGGGCACGCGCCAGAACGCGGTGATGAACGGCATGGCGGCGGCGCTCAAGGACGAGGACATCGACGCGCTCGCCGCGTACTTCTCGCAGCAGTCGCCGCCGCTGTGGGTGCCGAAGCCGCCCCACGGCGCGAAGGGTCCGTGAACGCGGGCGCAGCGCTCGATCCGGGGCCGGCGCAAGCCGGCCCCGTCGTCTCCGATCCCCTCGAATTCCCCGACGGCATCGTCGCCGTCGACACCCACTACGTGCGCCCGCGGCTCGCCGCGAGCCACCTGATCCTGCACGGCGGCCGCGCCGCCTTCGTGGACACGGGCACCGCGCTCGCGGTGCCGCGCCTGCTCGCCGCGCTCGCGGCCCGCGGCCTCACGCCCGAGGCCGTGGACTGGGTGTGGCTGACGCACGTGCACCTCGATCACGCCGGCGGCGCCGGCACGCTGCTCGCGGCGCTGCCGAACGCGCGCGTCGCGGTGCACCCGCGCGGCGCGCCGCACCTCGAGGACCCGGCCCGGCTCGTCGCCGCGACGCGCCAGGTCTACGGCGAGGCCGTCTACGCGCGCCTGTACGGCGAGGTGCGGCCGGTGCCGGCGGCGCGCATCACGCTCACCGGCGACGGCGAGCGCCTCGCGCTCGCCGGGCGCGAGTTCGAGTTCCTGCACACGCCCGGGCACGCGCTGCACCACCAGGCGATCGTCGACCACGCCGCGCGCGTGGTGTTCGCCGGCGACACCTTCGGCGTGTCGTACCGCGAGTTCGACGTCGCTGGCCGCGAGTTCATCCTGCCGGCGACGACGCCGACGCAGTTCGACCCGGAGCAGCTGGAGGCCTCGGTGCGGCGCGTGCTCGCGCTCGCGCCGCGCGCCGTGTTCCTGATGCACTACAGCCGCGTCACTGATGTCGCGCGGCTCGGCGCCGACCTGATCGCCTCGGTGCGCCGCTACGTCGAGCTCGCGCGCGCCCACGCCGGCGATCCGGCGGCGCTGCGCGCGGCGGTGTTCGACTGGCACTCGGCTGGCCTCGACGCGCACGGCTACGCGGGCGACGCGGCGCGCCGGCATGCGCTGCTCGACGAGGACGTCGCGCTCAACGTACAGGGCCTCGTCAGCTGGCTCGGGCGCGCGCGCTGAGCGGCGCCCCAGGCGACGCCATGGACCGCTTCCGCGCCCTGCGCATCCACGACGACGGCGGCGTGATCGCCGCCCGCTACGAGACGATCGGCCTCGAGGCGCTCAGCGCGGGCGAGGTCGTGGTGCGGGTGCGCTGCTCGTCGATCAACTACAAGGACGCGCTCGCCGCCACCGGCGCCGGGCGCATCCTGCGCCGCTACCCGCTGGTGGGCGGCATCGACCTCGCGGGCGAGGTGCTCGCGTCCGAGGACCCGCGCTACCGGCCGGGCGAGGCGGTGCTCGTCACCGGCTGCGGGCTCTCCGAGACCCACGACGGCGGCTACGCCGAGGTCGCGCGCGTGCGCGGCGACTGGGTCGTGCCGCTGCCCGCGGGCCTGTCGCTCGAGGACGCGATGCGCATCGGCACCGCCGGCTTCACCGCGGCACTCGCGATCCACCGGCTCGAGCAGAACGGCCAGGCGCCCGGCAATGGACCCGTGCTCGTGACCGGCGCGAGCGGCGGGGTCGGCTCGCTCGCGATCGACATGCTCGCCGCGCGCGGCTACGAGGTCGTGGCGCTGACCGGCAAGCCCGGCGCCGCGGACTACCTGACCGCGATCGGCGCGGCGCGGGTCCTGGACCGCGGCACGCTCGAGCTCGGGCAGCGGCCGCTCGAGAAGGTGCTGTGGGCCGGCGCCATCGACAACCTGGGCGGGGAGGTGCTCGCGTGGCTCACGCGCACCGTCGACGCCTTCGGCAACATCGCGAGCATCGGGCTTGCGGCAAGCCCCGAGCTACGCACCAGCGTCATGCCCTTTATCCTGCGCGGCGTGAGCCTGCTCGGCATCAACTCGGTCCTGAACCCGCGCGCGCAGCGCCTCGCGGTGTGGCAGCGGATCGCGACCGACTTGAGGCCGCGCCACCTCGGGCGCATCGCCGGCCGCACGGTCGCCTTCGAGGCGCTGCTGGCCGCGTTCCCCGATTATGTCGCCGGTCGCGTGCAGGGCCGGACGCTGGTGCGCATCGGCTGAGCTATCATGCGCCGCAGCATCGAGAGGGGCTCCCCATGACCCGTACCCCGACCTCCGCCGGCGCGCGCCTGTGGGCGGCGCTCGAGAAGGAACGCCCGCTGCAGGTCGCCGGCGCGGTCAATGCCTACAGCGCGCTGCTCGCCGAGCGCGCGGGGCTGCCGGCGCTGTACCTGTCCGGCGCCGGCGTCGCCAACGCCTCCTTCGGCCTGCCCGACCTCGGCATCACCTCGCTCAACGACGTCTGCGAGGACGTGCGCCGCATCACCGGCGCCACCGACCTGCCGCTGCTCGTGGACGCCGACACCGGCTGGGGCGCGGCCTTCAACATCGCGCGCACCACCGCCGACCTGATCCGCGCCGGCGCCGCCGGCATGCACCTCGAGGACCAGGTCGCCGCCAAGCGCTGCGGCCACCGCCCCGGCAAGGCGCTGGTATCGACCGACGAGATGGTGGACCGCATCAAGGCCGCGGTCGACGGCCGCACCGACGACCGCTTCGTCATCATGGCGCGCACCGACGCGCACGCGGTCGAGGGCCAGCAGGCCGCGGTCGACCGCGCGCTCGCCTACGTCGCGGCCGGCGCCGACATGATCTTCGCCGAGGCGCTCGCGACGCTCGAGGAGTACCGGCAGTTCACGCAGGCGGTGCGCGTGCCGGTGCTCGCCAACATCACCGAGTTCGGCAAGACGCCGCTGTTCACCGTCGCCGAGCTCGCCTCGGTCGGCGTCGCGCTCGTGCTCTACCCGCTGTCGGCGTTCCGCGCCGCGTCCAAGGCCGCGCTCGCGGTGTACGAGGAGCTGCGCCGCACGGGCACGCAGCAGGCGCTGCTCGACCGGATGCAGACGCGCGCCGAGCTCTACGACGTGCTCGGCTACCACGACTACGAGCGCAAGCTCGACGAGCTGTTCAGGAAGTAGCGGCCGCCGCCGGGGTCGCGAGGAGGGTCACGCCGTGTCCGACACCGTCAACATGCCGAGCCCGATGGCGGCCAAGCCGAAGAAGTCCGTGGCGCTGTCCGGGGTCACGGCCGGCAATACCGCGCTGTGCACGGTCGGGCGCACCGGCAACGACCTGCACTACCGCGGCTACGACATCCTCGAGACCGCCGAGAACGCGGAGTTCGAGGAGATCGCGCACCTCCTGATCCACGGCCAGCTGCCGAACGCCGCCGGGCTCAAGGCCTACAAGCGCAAGCTCGCCTCGCTGCGCGCCATCCCGCTCGCGGTGCGCACGGTGCTCGAGGCGCTGCCGGCCGCGACCCACCCGATGGACGTCATGCGCACCGCGGTCTCCGCGCTCGGCTGCACGCTGCCGGAGAAGGACGACCACGCCGCCGCCGGGGCGCGCGACATCGCCGACCGCCTGGTCGCGAGCCTGGGCTCGATGCTGTGCTACTGGTACCACTACAGCCACGGCGGCCGCCGCATCGAGGTCGACACCGACGACGACTCGGTCGGCGGGCACTTCCTGCACCTGCTGCACGGCGCGCCGCCGCCCGCCGAGTGGGTGCGCGCGATGCACACCTCGCTCAACCTCTACGCCGAGCACGAGTTCAACGCCAGCACCTTCGCCGCGCGGGTCGTGGCCGGCACCGGCGCCGACATGTACTCGGCCGTGACCGCCGCGATCGGCGCGCTGCGCGGCCCGAAGCACGGCGGCGCCAACGAGGTGGCCTTCGAGGTGCAGAAGCGCTACCCGACGCCCGACGAGGCCGAGGCCGACGTGCGCCGGCGCG
>JAFEDP010000268.1 GCA_018241545.1 Pseudomonadota bacterium | reverse complement strand
GTCGGCGGCCGGCCGGTGGCGCGCCGCCGCGACGCGGCCCACGAAGTCGCGGTAGGCGTGCTCGACGCCGAGCTGCGCCGCCTCCTTGGCCTCGCGCGACAGGCTGCGCTCCAGGTGCATCGAGCCCGCCAGCGGCGAGGTCGCGACCCCGTCGCTCGCGACGCCGAGCTTGCCGAGCGTGCGCTCGAAGGTCGGCACGATGCCGAACACGCCGATCGAGCCCGTGATGGTGGTCGGCGCCGCCCAGATCTCGTCGGCGTCCATGGCGATGTAGTAGCCGCCCGAGGCGGCGACGCTCGAGAACGAGGCGACGACCGGCTTGCCGGCAGCCTTGAGCGCGGCGACCTCCTGGCGGATCTGCTCGGAGGCCATGAGGCTCCCGCCGCCGCTGTCGACGCGCAGCACCACCGCCTTGACGTCCTCGTCGTAGCGCGCGCCGCGCACGATCTCGGCGAAGGTATCGCCGCCGACCTCGCCGGCGGCGCGTTCGCCGTCGACGATCGTGCCGCTCGCGACCAGCACCGCGACCTCGCCGGCCGGGTGGCGCTTGAGCGCGGACTCGGGGTGGACCGCGGCGAGGTAGTCGCCGGCGTCGACCGCGTTGAACGAGTGCGTGCTGCGGTCCTCGCCGACCAGGTCCGTGAGCTCGCGCTCGAACTCGAGCTGGGTCTTGCGCCCGGTGATCAGGTGGCGCTGCTCGGCGTAGCGCGCGGCGTCGCCGTCGACGGCCCTGAGGCCGCTGACGGCGTCGGCGACGTAGGCGTCGGCCGACCCGGGCGGCAGCTTGCGCGGCGCCTCGATGCCGGCGGCGTAGGCATGCCACAGCGGCGCGATCCAGCCGAGCGTCTGCTCGCGGTCCTCCGGCGACATGTCCTGGCGCGTGAAGGGCTCGGTGAAGGACTTGTGGGTGCCGACCCGGAACACGTTGATGTCGACGCCGAGCTTGTCGAGCGCGTCGCGGAAGTACAGGCCGTAGGCGGCGTAGCCGATCACGCCGGCCTCGCCCGCGGGGTCGAGGTAGACCTCGTCGGCCTGCGCCATCAGGTAGTACTGCTCCTGGGTCGCGTAGCGCGCCCAGGCGAGCACCTTCTTGCCGCTCTGGCGGAAGGCCTGCACCGCGTCGGCGAGCGCGTTGAGCTTGGTCAGCCCGCCACCGCCGAGGTCGGCGGGATCGAGCACCAGCACGCGGATGCGATCGTCGTGCGCCGCGGCGCGGATGGCGTCGGTGAGGTCGCGCACCAGCGTCTCGGGCTCGTGGTCGCTGCCGAGCAGCCCGAGCGAGCGGTCGAGCGCGCTCGCCGAGAGTTGCTCGACCAGCCGCCCCTGCGGGCGGACCACGAGCGCGGCGCGCGCCGGCACGAGCGGCAGCGGGTGGCGTGCGGCGGCCCACAGGAGCGCGAGCAGCGCGAGCAGCAGCACGAGGTGCAGCACGCGCCGCAGCCCGTCGAGGAAATGCCAGCTGCTGCGAAGGATCCGGCCGACGATGCCCATGGGGTCTCCGCGCGCCGCGCCGCCGCGGGCGCCCGGCGCCAGTGTAGCCGGCGGCGGCGGATGCCGCCGCTAAGCGAACGGGGCCAGCCGGGACGCGCGTCCCGCCGGCCCCGCAGCGGGCGGGCCCGCGGCCCGCGCCGTCAGACCTTCTCTTCGATGCGGGCCGACTTGCCCGAGCGGTCGCGCAGGAAGTAGAGCTTGGCGCGGCGGACGTTGCCGCGGCGCTTGACGGTGATCGCGCCGAGCGCCTTGCTGTAGATCTGGAACACGCGCTCGACCCCCTCGCCGTGGGAGATCTTGCGGACCGTGAACGAGGAGTTGACGCCGCGGTTGGAGCGCGCGATCACGACGCCCTCGTAGGCCTGGACGCGCTCGCGGTCGCCTTCCTTGACCTTGACCTCGACGACGACGGTGTCGCCCGGGCCGAAGTCGGGGACCTTGCGCTCCATCTGGCGCTTCTCTATTTCCTGGATGATCTTGTTCTGCATGACTCGCGTTCCTCTCGATACTCGGCGAGCAGCCCGCGCTCCTCGCTCGTCAGTTCCTGCCCGGCCAGGAGGTCCGGCCGCCGCTCGCTCGTCCGGCCGAGCGCCTGCTTCTCGCGCCAGCGCCGGATCGCGGCGTGGTCGCCGCCCCTCAGCACCTCGGGCACCCGCCGCCCGCGCCACTCCTCGGGGCGCGTGTAGTGGGGCCAGTCGAGGAGCGTGCGTCCGCCGCCGAACGACTCCTGCTCCGCCGACTCGGCGTCGCCGAGCACCCCGGGCAGCAGCCGCACCGTCGCGTCGATGACCACGAGCGCCGCGAGCTCCCCGCCCGACAGCACGTAGTCGCCGATCGACAGCTCCTCGTCGATCATCTCCTCCACCAGCCGCTCGTCGACGCCCTCGTAGCGCCCGGCGAGCAGCAGAAACCCCGGCAACGCCGCCAGCCGCCGCGCCGCCGCCTGGTCGAAGCGCCGGCCCTGCGCGGACAGGTAGATCCGCGGGCTGCCGCCGGGCAGCCGGGCCGCCGCGGCCGCCACCGCCGTCGCCAGCGGCTCGACCTTCAGCACCATCCCCGGCCCGCCCCCGTAGGGTCGGTCGTCGACGGTGCGGTGCACGTCGCGCGCGTAGGTCCGCGGGTCCTCGGTGCCGACCCGCGCGATGCCGCGCTCGATCGCCCGCCCGACCACGCCCACCGCGAGCTGGGCCCGGAGCGCGTCCGGGAACAGCGTCACGACCTCGACCGCGAGCCGCGGACCCGCCGCGTCCATCGCCTCAGAACTCCGGATCCCAGTCGACGGCCACCTGCCGCGCGACGAGATCGACCTGCTTCAGGTGCCGCGGCGAGAGCGGAATCCAGCGCTCGCGCGACCCCTGCTTGACCACCATCACCGGTCCCGCCGGGTACTCCAGGAAGTGCCCGACCTGCCCGATCTCGACCCCCTCGAGGGTCCTCACCCGGCATCCGACCAGGTCTTCCCAGTAATACTCGCCGGGCTTCGGCTCCGGCAGAGCCGCGCGCGGCACGGCCACGTCGCGCTCGGCGAGCCGCCGCGCCTCTTCCGGGCTCGCGATGCCCTCGAGGCCCGCGACCACCACCCGGCCGGCGCCGTGCGGTCGGCCCTCGCGGACCCGCACCGTCTCCCAGCTGCCATCCGGGCGCGCCACCGACCACTCGGGGTAGCCCAGGATCGCCGCCGGCGGATCGGTATACGAGTCGACCTTGAGCCAGCCCCTGACGCCCCAGGGCGCCCGCAGGCGCCCAAGGACCACCATGCGCTGCGCGGCCGCGGTCATGCGCCGCGGTCCAGGATCAGGCCGCGGCCGGCGTTCCCGCCTGCTTGCGGTAGTCCTTCAGCAGGGCGGCGACGCGCTCGGAGGCCAGCGCACCCTTCTGGAGCCACGCGTCGATCTTGGCGACGTCGAGCCGCAGCTTCGTCTCCTTGCCGCGCGCGACCGGGTTGTAGAACCCGACCAGTTCCAGGGTCGTGCCGCCCTGGCGCTTGCGGCTGTCGGTGACGACGACGTGATAGAAGGGTTCCTTCTTCCCGCCGCGCCGCGTCAGGCGAATCGTGACCATCGGCTTGAAATTCCTAAGAAAGTCTGTGGACACCGGCCGCCGGTCATGCGACCGGCCGCCAAAGAGCCGCGCATTCTACTGAATCGGGCCCGTCCCTGCTAGGGGCGGAAACCG
This sequence comes from Pseudomonadota bacterium, assembly GCA_018241545.1. Lineage (GTDB taxonomy): Bacteria > Pseudomonadota > Gammaproteobacteria > Steroidobacterales > Steroidobacteraceae > CAIKZZ01. The sequence goes on along the minus strand of JAFEDP010000268.1, from coordinate 949 downwards.
GGCGGCATCCGCCCGCCGAGGCTGCGCATGAGGCCCCGCACGCCGCCCTTGGCGAACTGCTTCATCGCCTTCTGCATCTGCAGGAACTGCTTGAGCAGACGGTTGACGTCCTGCACCTGCACGCCCGAGCCGTTGGCGATGCGACGCTTGCGCGAGCCGTCGATCAGGTCCGGGCGGCGGCGCTCGGCCGGCGTCATCGAATCGATCATCGCGATCTGGCGGCGCACCTGCCGGGCGTCGAAGGCGCCGGGCGCCTGGGCCGCCGCCTGCCCCAGCCGCCCCGGCAGCTTGTCGACGAGCGCGCTGATGCCGCCCATCTTCTCGAGCTGGCGCATCTGCTCGCGCAGGTCCTCGAGGTCGAAGCCCTTGCCCTTGGCGAGCTTCTTGGCGAGCTTCTCGGCCTGCTCGCGGTCGACGTCGCGCTGCACCTGCTCGACCAGCGACAGCACGTCGCCCATCCCGAGGATGCGCGAGGCGATGCGCTCGGGGTGGAACGGCTCGAGCGCCTCGACCTTCTCGCCGACGCCGACGTAGAGGATCGGCTTGCCGGTCACCTGGCGCACCGACAGCGCCGCGCCGCCGCGCGCGTCGCCGTCGGCCTTGGTGAGCACGACGCCGGTGAGGTCGAGCGCGGCATTGAAGGCGCGCGCCTGGTTGACCGCGTCCTGGCCGGCCATGCTGTCGACGACGAACAGGCGCTGGTGGGCGCGGGTCGCACGGTCGAGCGCGCGCACCTCCTCCATCATCTCCTCGTCCACGTGCAGCCGGCCAGCGGTGTCGATGATCAGCACGTCGAACAGGCCGCGCCGGGCACGCTCGAGCGCGCCGCCCGCGATCGCGAGCGGCTGCTCGCCCGCCGCCACCGGGTGGAAGTCGACGCCGACCTGCGCGGCGAGCCGCTCGAGCTGGGTGATCGCGGCCGGGCGGTAGACGTCGGCGCTCGCGAGCA
>JAFEDP010000267.1 GCA_018241545.1 Pseudomonadota bacterium | reverse complement strand
CGGCCCCGGTCCGGCCACGCGGCCGGCCAGGCGGCGGGCTAGGGCCCGCGCACGAGCTCGGTGCGGAGCGCCTCGGCGAGCAGCTCGCGCCGCCAGCCGCTGAACACGCCCTCCGCCGGCTCGCCCCGCACGACGCGCTTCAGGTCGCGCTGCGTCGCCAGCACCTCCGGCGCGATCCCGAGCCCGGAACCGATGCGGCGCACGAGCTCGCCCAGGCGCCGCTGGCGCTCGCGCTCGGCCGCGTCGGGCCGGCCCTCGCGGCGCTGCACCAGCGCCTCGCCCGGCTGCGCCGCGGCGGACGCGAGCGCCTCCAGGATCTCGGCCGCGAGCTTGTCGACCGCGCCCGGCGCCATGACGCCGAGCCCGCGCAGGGCCGCCGGGGTGGCCGGCGAGGCGCGCGCGATCGCGCGCACCGCCTCGTCCGTCAGCACCCAGCCGCGCGGCAGGTTGCGGCGCATGGCGCGCGCTTCGCGCCACGCCGCGAGCGCCCGCAGCCGCGCCTGCTCCGGGGGCGGCAGCGTGTCGGCGGCCTTGAAGCGCTGCCAGGCCTCGGCCGGGTCGACGCGGTAGAGCGCGGGGTCGGCGAGCCGGGCACTGTCCTCGCGGAACCACGCGAGGCGTCCGAGCGCATCGAGCCGCTCCTCGAGGCGTGCGGCGAGCGGCAGCAGGTAGCGGACGTCGTCGGCCGCGTACTCGAGCTGCGCCGCCGACAGCGGCCGGCGCGTCCAGTCGGTGCGCGCCTGGCCCTTGTCGAGCGTGACGCCGAGCTCGCGCGCGATCAGGTCACCGTAGCCGACCTGCGGCGGGGCGCCGAGCAGGGCCGCGGCGAGCTGCGTGTCGAGCACCGGCGCGAGCGGTGCGCCGGTCAGCGGCAGCAGCACCTCGACGTCCTGGCGGGCGGCGTGCAGCACCTTGGCCTGCGCCGGCGCGCCGAGCAGCCGGCCGAGCGCCGCGGGCTCGAGCCCCGCCAGCGGGTCGATCAGCTCGACGCCGTGCGCGTCGGCGACCTGCAGGAATGCGAGCTCGGCGTAGTAGGTGCGCTCGCGCATGAATTCCGTGTCGAGCGCGAGCCGCGGGGCCGCCGCGAGGCGCGCGCTGGCCGCCGCGAGGGCCTCGGCGTCGGTGATCGGGGTGGTGATCGGCGTCACGGGCGGCACCGGGGGGCAGGTTACAATCGGCGCTCATTATGCGGGGCATGGCCGCGGGGTCCCAAGCCGGAACGACGATGCAGTCCATCCTGAGGACACTGTGGGACATCGCGCTGTGGCGCGGCGGGCCGCGCGAGCTGCCGGCGGCGGGCCCGCCGCTCGTGGTGGCGGCGATCGCCTACGGCGCGACCAGCGCGCTGCAGTCGTGGCTGGCGGTGGGCCCGGAGCACGCGCCCGAGCGCGGCCTCGCCGACCTCGCGTTCACGGTGCTGGTGGTGTGGCTGTGCCTCGCGGTCGGGCGCCGCCCGCACCGGCTGGCGCAGACGCTGCTCGCCGTGCTCGGCACCGGCTCGCTCCTGGCGGTGCCGATGACCGGCGTGTTCCTGCTCGCGCGGCTGCTCGGCCACGACGACCCGCTGGGGGCGGCGGTGCAGCTGCTCGGCGTGCCGCTGATCGCGTGGGGACTCGCGGTGCTGGCGCACATCGTGCGCCAGGCGCTCGACGCGCCGCTCGTCGTCGGCGTCGCGGTCGCGACCACCTACTACCTGGTCGGCTACCTGCTGATCGAGCAGCTGCTGCCGGTGCCGGTGAGCTGATGCGCGTCCACATCCTCGGCATCTGCGGCACGTTCATGGGCGGCATCGCCGCGATCGCGCGCGAGGCCGGCCACGAGGTCACCGGCTCCGACCACAACGTCTATCCGCCGATGAGCACCCAGCTCGAGTCGCTCGGCATCCGCCTGACCGAGGGCTGGGACCCGGCGCAGCTCGACCCCGCGCCCGACGTCGTGATCGTCGGCAACGCGCTCTCGCGCGGCAACCCCGCCGTCGAGGCGCTGCTCAACCGCGGCCTGCCCTACACCTCGGGGCCCGAATGGCTGGCGCGCCACGTGCTCGCCGGCCGCTGGGTGCTCGCGGTCGCCGGCACGCACGGCAAGACCACGACCTCCGGCATCCTCGCCTGGATCCTCGAGCACGCGGGGCTGTCGCCCGGGTTCCTGATCGGCGGCGTGCCGGGCAACTTCGCGGTGTCGGCGCGGCTCGGCGCGGCGCCGTTCTTCGTGGTCGAGGCCGACGAGTACGACACGGCGTTCTTCGACAAGCGCGCCAAGTTCGTCCACTACCGCCCGCGCACCGTGATCCTCAACAACCTCGAGTACGATCACGCCGACATCTACCCGGACGTCGCCGCGATCCGCCGCATGTTCCACCAGCTGGTGCGCACGGTGCCGGGCGAGGGCCGGCTCGTCGCCAACGCCGCCGACCCCGAGCTCGCGGCGGCGCTCGCGCTCGGCGCCTGGACGCCGGTCGAGGGCTTCGGGCGCGGCGCGCCGGCCGAGTGGCAGGTGCGTCCGCTCGCGCCCGACTGGTCGGCGTTCGAGGTCTGGCAGGGCGCGTCGCGGGTGGGCGCGGCGCGCTGGGACCTGATCGGCGCGCACAACGCCGAGAACGCGCTCGCGGCGCTGCTCGCCGCGCGCCACGCCGGCGTCGCGCCGCCGGTCGCGCTCGAGGCGCTCGCGACCTTCCGCAACGCGCGCCGGCGCCTCGAGGTGCGCGGCGGGGCGGGCGGCGTCACCGTCTACGACGACTTCGCGCACCACCCGACGGCGATCGCCGCGACGATCGGGGCGCTGCGCAGCCGGGTCGGCGCCGCGCGCATCCTCGCGGTGCTCGAGCCGCGCTCGGCCACGATGAAGATGGGCGTGCACCGCGACACGCTCGCCGGATCGCTCGCCGGCGCCGACCTCGTGTTCCTGTACGCGCCCCGCGACCTCGGCTGGGACGTCGCCTCCGCGACCGCCACCCTCGGCGGGCGCGTGCGCGTGCTCGGCGACATCGAGGCGCTGGCGCAGGCGATCGCCGCCGCCGCCCGCCCGGGCGACCATGCGCTCGTGATGAGCAACGGCGGCTTCGGCGGCCTGCACGGCAAGCTGCTCGAACGCCTCGGCCGTCCGGCGTGAGCCAGCGCACGCTGCCGCTGTTCCCGCTCGGCACGGTGCTGTTCCCCGGTGGGCCGCTGTCACTCAGGATCTTCGAGGCGCGCTACATCGACATGGTCGGTCGCTGCCTGCGCGAGGCCGGCGGCTTCGCGGTGGTGCTGATCGTCGAGGGCCAGGAGGCCGGCAGCGGCGCGCTGACCACCGCCGCGGTCGGCACCGAGGCGCGCATCGTCGACTTCAACCGCCTCGAGGACGGGCTGCTCGGCATCACCTGCGTCGGCGCCGAGCGGCTGCGCGTGGTGCGCGCCTGGCGCCAGGAGGACGGGCTCAACCTCGGCGAGGTGGCGCCGGTCGACCCGGACCCGGTGGTGGCGGTGCCGGAGGACTGCGCGCACCTGCCGGAGGCGCTGCGGCGCCTGTATCCCGAGCTCGGCCCGACCTACGCGTGGGTGACGCCGCGCTTCGAGGACGCCGGCTGGGTCGGCAACCGCCTGGCCGAGCTCGCGCCGCTCGAGCCGGCGGTCAAGCAGGGGCTGCTCGAGCTCGCCGACCCGGTCGAGCGGCTGCGCTACCTCGCGCCGCTGCTGCGGATCGAGCCCGGGGCGACCGACGCCTGAGGCTCAGCCGTGCGGCCGCAGCGCCCGTAGCCGGCGCCGCGCGGCGACCGCGGCCAGCGTCAGCGCCACCGTCCAGGCCAGCACCAGCCAGCCCGTGTAGCCGTCGCCGCGGCTGACCATCCAGGCGAGCGGCGCCGCCGGGTCGAGCGCGGTGGACCCGACGGTCGCGCGCATCATCCACACCCAGCCGGCGTGCAGGCCGACGGCGAGCGCGATGCTGCCGGTCCACCAGGCGGCGAGCCCGAGCAGCACGCCGACCGCGAACAGCGACAGCAGCCGGTCGAGGACCAGCGCCGGCGTCAGGAAGTTGCGCACCGCCGCCTCGAGCAGCACGAGGCCGCTGTGCCAGCCGACCTGCTCGTGCGGCACGCGCTCGCTGCCGAGGAAGTGCAGCAGCGCGAACAGCGCCGCGACCAGCCCGATCGCGAGCAGCGGCCGCCCGAGCTCCCGCACCACCGCGCCCTGGATCAGGCCGCGGAAGAACGACTCCTCGATGAAGCCGACCGCGAGGCCGGAGCCGAGCCCGGCCAGCACGGCCTTGCCGACGGTGGCGGCGCCGAGCCCCGCGGCCGGCACCCGCAGCCCGAGCGCGAGCATCGACAGCGTCACCGGCAGCATCGTCACGAGCCCCGCGCCGAGGCCGAGCCAGAACTGGCGCAGCCAGCGCGGGCGCGGCGCGCCGTAGCCCCAGTCCTCGCGGCGCGTGAGGCGGAGGCGCCGCACGACCCACACCAGCGCGAGCGGCAGCAGCCCGAACTCCCACAGACGCGCGCCGATCTTGTCGAACCACCACTCCGGCCGGAGCGGGTGGACCACGAGGTACAGCGGGTAGGCGAGCGCGGCCGCGAGCAGCACGGTCGCCACGATGGCCGCGACGAAGAGGCCGAGGGCGCGCATGCGGCGAAGGTACGCGAGCG
>JAFEDP010000266.1 GCA_018241545.1 Pseudomonadota bacterium | reverse complement strand
GGCGCGCCTGCGCGGCCAGGATCGCGTGGCCGAGCAGGTCCATGACCCGCAGCCACGACACGCCGAGGAACAGCGCGACGCCGGCGACGTGCGCGAGGTCGAGTTCCCGCCCGCGCGGCGCGCTGCGCACCGCCTCGAGCGGAAACTCGAGCACCACCCGCCGCCCCGGCGCCACCGCCACCGCGGCATTGAACCGGTCCTCGTACGTCCAGTTGTGCGAACGGTCGTGGACGCGGACGTTGAAGGCGAGCTCGCTGCGGCCGGGGTTGGTCACCTCGACCACGAGCGTGCGGTAGCCGCGCCAGTCCGGCGCCGGCTCATCGAGCAGCACGCCCGCGTACGGGCGCGTCGTCAGCGGCACCCGCAGCGCCATCTCCCCGGGCGCGTGCGCCATCGCCGGCGGCAGCGCGAAGCGCTCGACGCGCCCGCCCGTGCCGGTGACGAACAGCAGGTCGAGGCGCGCGGCCGGGACGAACAGCACCGGGAAGCGCTGGGCGCGCAACGCGTAGCCGGCGATCGTCCAGGCGAGTGGCGTCAGGATCAGCACCGCGAGCGCCGCGGCCGCCGCGGCATAGAGCAGCCGCAGCCGCGCAGCCGCGGCCGTCGGCCGGCAGCGCGCGTCCCAGACGGCGGCCAGCGCCAGCGCGCAGGCGATGCCGCGCGCGTCGAGCCCGACGTCGCGCAGCGACGGGTCGCGGTGCGTGAACAGCTGGCCGGCCTCGGTCAGCGCGCCGATGCCGACCGCGACGGCGAACGCGATCAGGTACTGCAGCCACGCCGCCCGGGCGGCGGCGCCCGGGCGTTGAAGCTGCAGCACCAGCACGCCGACGGCGATGATGCCGAACACGGCCGGATGGCCGAGCTTCTGCAGCACGTGCAGGATCAGCGGCCGGCCCGGCAGCTCGGCGAACACGACCAGCAGCGCGAGCGCCACGATCGCCGCGACCAGCAGTGCCGGGCGGATCGGCGGCAGCCGCCCGAGGTCGAATCCGGCGGGGCGCGACGCGGGCGGTTCGACTGACCGTGCCAAGGGCCGACCGGCGTGGACCGCGCGCCGCTCAGGGGCCCGCGGCGGCGAGCTTCGACTCGACGTGCCGCGCGAGCGACGCCACGGTCGGGAAGTCGAACAGCTCGGCCAGGTCGACGACGCCGGGATAGGCCTTGTCGATCTCCTCGTGGATCTGGATGACCGTCAGCGAGCTGGCGCCGATCTCGAACAGGTTGTCATCGACCTCGACCCGCCGCTCAGGCAGGGCCTTGTCGCAGATCGCCTTGATGCGCGCCTCGACGCCGGCGATCGCATGGCGGCGGGCGTGATGCGCCTCGCGCAGGCGCGCGAGCGCCATCAGCTCGTCGCTGAACTCGCCGGCGAGGAACGCCTCTTCGAGCTGCACGCGCTGGATCTTGCCGCTGGTGGTCTTGGGGATGCGCTTGACCGGCACCACCTGGGCGACCTCGAGCCCGGCGTGCGCGTTGACGAGGCGCGTGACGGCGGCGGCGATGGGCAGGAACTCCTCGAGCGAGCCGCGGTGCAGGACGAAGAAGGTCAGCTGGTCGCTCTCGGCGCCGGGCGGTCGGCAGCCGGCCGCCACCACCTTGCCGAGCTCGAGGCCAGGCGCGCGCTGCGCGATCTCCTCGAGGTCGTGCGGGTAGTAGTTCTGGCCGTTGACGAAGATGATCTCCTTGGCGCGCCCGGTGATGTACAGGTCGCCGTCGACCACCACGCCGAGGTCGCCCGTGTCCAGCCAGCCGTCGGCGCTGATGGTGCGGGCGTTGAGGTCGGGCGCCTCGTAGTAGCCGCGCGTGACGTTGGGTCCGCGGATCAGCAGGTGGCCGACCGTCCCCTCGGGCAGGGCGCTGCGGTCCTCACCGGCGATGCGGACTTCGCAGCCGGGGATCGGCCGGCCGCAGTTCATCAGCGACAGCGCGTCGCGGGCATCGGCCGTCGCACGGCCCGCCGGTGCGCCCACGGCGAGCCGGTGGCGGTCGAAGCGGATGGAGCGGTAGGCGCTGCCCGGCTGCGGGAAGGTCATCGCGAGCGTCGCCTCGGCGAGGCCGTACACCGGGAACATGGCGGTGCGCCGGAGTCCGTACGGCGCCATGCGGTCCATGAACTCGTCGCACAGCTCCACCGAGATCGGCTCCGCGCCGTTGAAGATCAGGCGCGCGGCGCTGAGGTCGAGGCCCTCGAGGCTGCGCTCGCCGAGCACCTTGAGGAAATGGCGGTAGCCGAAGTTGGGCGAGCTCAGGATGGTGGCGCGCTTCTCGCTCGCGAACTTCGGCCACAGCAGCGGCCGGCGGATGAACAGCTCCGTCGGCATCAGGTGGTTCTCGATGCGGTTCGTGAACATGAAGATGTGCTTGCCGATCAGGCCCATGTCGTGGGTCAGCGGCATCCAGCTCAGCGACACGTCCTGGTCGGTGAAGCCGGCGGCGGCGGTCGCGCTCGCGCAGTTGGCGAGCACGTTGCCGTGGGTCAGCACCACGCCCTTCGGCGTGCTGGTGGAGCCCGAGGAGAACTGGATGAAGGCGACGTCGTCCGCGCCGACGCGCGCTGGCCGCCCGGCGTGCGTGAGGTCGGTGAGTTCCTCGGCGAGGACCGCGCGCCGCCGCAGGCGCTCGAAGGCCTCCTGCTCGCCGACGCTGGCGGCGAACGCGCCGATGCGCTCCAGGTTCTTGCGGTCGGTGTACAGGTACGGGTCGCCCAGCACGCGCGCGACCCGCAGCAGCTTGTGGCGATGCTCGTCGGAGATGCCGACGGCGAGCGGCACCGGCACGATGCCGCCGGTGAGCGCCGCCCAGAACCCGTTGATGAACTGTTCGTTGTTGTTCAGGAACACGATCATCTTGTCGCCGCGCGCGGCGCCGAGCTGCTGCAGGTGCCAGAGGATGCCGAGCGCACGCTCGTACAGCTGCCCGTAGGGGACGACCCGCTCGTCGTGCTCGCCCTCGAGGAAGTGGATGGCGCGCGCCACGCCGCGGTTCGCCTCGAGGACTTCGGTCAGGGTCGCATAACGCATTCGTCGGGATCCTTGCGCTGGCCGGCCGTGCGGCCGCCTCAGTGACGCGGATGGAGCTTGACGCGCAGCCCGTGGCGGGTGCGCAGGTTGATCGCCGCCTCGAGCTCGAGCGGCCGGCCCGGATCGAGCAGCTCGAGCCGCCAGCGGCGCGCGACGCGCGCGACGTGCAGCGTCATCTCGTACATCGCGAAGTTCTCGCCGACGCAGTGGCGCGGGCCGGCCGCGAACGGGATGTAGATCCACTCGTCGCGCGGGTCGACGTGGGCGTCGGCGAAGCGCTCCGGCCGGAACACCTCCGGGTCCGGCCAGTGGCGCGGGTGGCGGTGGATCAGGTACGGGCTCAGCAGCACGTCGGTGCCGGGCGGCACCCGGTAGCCGGACAGCTGGTCGGCCGCGATCGTGCGCCGGGTCAGCAGCCAGCCGGGCGGGTACAGGCGCATCGCCTCCTGGATCACCGCCTGGGTGTAGCGCAGCGACTCGCTCTGCTCGAAGCTCATGCCGCGCCGCTCGGGCGTCGCATCGAGCTCGGCGGCGAGCCGCGCGGCGGCCTCGGGATGGCGCGCGAGTAGGTACCAGGTCCAGTTGAGCGCCGCCGCGCTGGTTTCGTGGCCGGCCACCACCAGCGTCATCGCCTCGTCCACCAGCTCGCGGTCGGGCATCGGCGCGCCGGTCTCCTTGTCGCGCGCAGCGAGCAGCATGCCCAGGAAGTCGAAGCGCTCGATGCCATCGGCACGGCGCCGCACCGCGAGCTCGCCGACGAGGCGCGTCAGCGAGCGGAACTTGTAGGCGAACTGCAGGTCGCGCGCCACGTGCTCGGCGACGACGGCGAACGGGTTGCCGCCCATGCGCTCGGCCAGCCAGTCGAGGTCCTCGCCGAAGATCGAGCGCAGGATGATGTCGAGGGTGAGTCCGCTCATCTCGTCGGTGACGTCGATCGGCTCGCCGCGCGCCGCCAGCGCCTCCCAGCGCCCGATGCGCTCGTCGATGCAGCGCTCGATCGTCTGGGCGAAGCGCTCCATGACCTTGCGGTGGAACATCGGCTGGATCATGCGCCGCTGGCGCCGCCACAGGTCGCCCTCGCTGGTCATGATGCCGTTGCCGAGCAGGATCCTGACGCGGTCGAGTCCGATGCCCTTGGTGTAGTTGCGGTGGTTCGTCACCAGCACGCGCTTGATGTCCGCGGGGTTGTTGACGACCCAGGTGTCGGAGCCGCGGCCCGGCGCGTGGATCCGGAACACGTCGCCGCACTCGCGCGCCGACGCCACCAGGCGCTCGAGCGAATCCTCGGTGGCGCCGACATCAAAGCGGTCGCTCGCCAGCGGCGGGAGCGCGGTGCTCGCGCTATGCTGGTCGGTGGGTCGCAACATGCGGTGGAGTGGGTGGCACCGATCGGTGGCGGAGCACATCAGTTTACATTACGCGGCGGTGCCGGCGCAGCCTTGGCCGGCGCTCGCCGCGGCGTGGCGCGAGCGCCTGCCGCGCGACAAGCGCACGGCCATCGAGCGCCTGCGCGAGCCCGCCGACCGCAACGCCAGCCTGCTCGGAATCGCGCTGCTGGAGGCCGCGCTCACCGCGCGCGGCGAGCGGCTGCGGCCTGAGGCCCTCG
>JAFEDP010000265.1 GCA_018241545.1 Pseudomonadota bacterium | reverse complement strand
CGGCGTTCTGGCGCACGGTCGAGGTCATCTCCTCCATCGACGAGGCCGTCTCCTCGAGCGACGAGGCCTGTTCCTCGGTTCGCTGGCTGAGGTTGGTATTGCCGGTGGAGATTTCCTCGGCGCTGCGGAAAACCTCGCTGACCGACTCCTTGACCTGCTGCACCAGCTTGGCGTTGCCTTCGAGGATCGAATTGATGCCCTTGGCCAGGGTGGCGAAGAACCCGGCCTCGCCCTTGTCGCGGATGCGCCGCGTAAGGTCGCCGGCCTGCGCCGCCTCGACGACGAATGCGATTTCCTTCTCGGTCGACACTTCGGCGGTGCGGTCGACCCACTGCACGACCGTACCGAGGCGTCGGCCGCTGTCGTCGATCACCGGCGAGGCGATGATGCGAAGCACCGCATCGCCGAGCTGCATCTCTGCGGTGTGCGTGCCGGTCAGCTGCGCGAGCAAGTTGCGCTGGTGCGCCGGCGACTTGTGGAACGAGTCGATGTTGGCGCCGAGCACGCGGTCCGGATCGAACTGGGGCAGCTGCTTGCGGATCTCCGCTGCGTTGGCGCGGAACATCGCTAGCACCGCGTCGTTCATGTAGAGGACCTTGCCGTCCGGGTCGGCGACCATGACGTTGCTCGCGACCTTGTCGAGTGCCACGCGAACGCGCGCCGCATCGAGGGTGCGCGCCGTGACGTCGAGCGCGAACTTGACGACCCGGACCGGCTTGCCGTCCGCGTCCAGCACCGGGTTGTAGGTCGCCTGGATCCACACCTCGCGGCCGTCCTTGCTCATGCGCTTGAACAGCCCGGCCTCGAATTCGCCGCGACGCAGCCGCGACCAGAACTCCTGGTACGCACCGCTCTCGCGGTAGCTCGCCGCGCAGAACATGCTGTGGTGCTTGCCGCGAATCTCCTCGAGCGTGTAGCCGAGCACCTTCAGGAAGTTGTCGTTGGCGGTGATGACGGTGCCGTCGAGGTTGAACTCGATGACGGCCTGCGAGCGGTTGATTGCTGCCAGGACCGCGGTGCAGTCCGACTGCGACGCCGAGGCTCGGAAACGCTTGAACATGGCGGACTCCTCAATCAGTGGGGCGTGACGTGCTGTCTCGCCGGAACTGCGGATGCAGCCGGGCGCGCCTCCCTCTACGAACGTCGGTCGCCCGGGTGGCGTTCTTAACCCCGTGGTTCCGGGCGTAGCGTCATTTCAGGGAATGGCGTAGGAACTCCGCTGCGACCATCATCCGGCCGGCGCGCGATGCGGGCGTGGCCAGCGGGCGGCTTCGGCGGGAATATGCGCCAAGTCTTAAGTTTCCCGGGCCAGCCGACCCGGGGAGCGGACCCCGCGACGCTCCTGCGGGCGCCGGCGCGGGAAGTGCGGCTTTGACTGGCCTGCACTTCGCGTATAAGAAGCCTCCCATTGAGGGTCCACCCTAGCGCTCGCCGGGGGAACTCGCGAGCAAGCGGAGCGGGTACGAACCGCGGCGAATGGAGAATCGCGTGCCGGAGCAGGAGCCGAAGAAGATCCAGGTGCTGATCGTCGATGACCACGAGGTGGTGCGCCTCGGGCTGCGGTTATTGATCGACGCCCGGTCCGACGTGACCGTCTGCGGGGAGGCCGCCTCGGCAGGAGAGGCGATCGCTGCGCTCACCGCGCTAAAGCCGGACGTCGTACTCCTCGACCTCGACCTGGGCACGAGCAATGGCCGCGACGTGCTGAAGGCGGCCGCCGAGATGAAGCCGCGCCCCAACATTGTCGTGCTGTCGATGGCGGACGAGGCCGTGCACGCCTTGCAGAGCCTCAAGCACGGGGCGCTCGGCTACGTCATGAAGGACGCACCGCCCGACCGCATCATCGAGGCCATCCGCCGCGCGGCCGGCGGCCAGACCCATTTCAGTCCCTCGATCACTGCGGTCGCCGCCCGCCACGTGGTTCGTCACGGACGGTCCTCGGGCGCCGACCTCCTGAGCGCGCGCGAACAGGAAGTGCTGGATCACATGGGCAAGGGCGCGGACTTCGACACGATTGGAGCGGCCATGGGCATCTCGCCGCGGACCGTCGACATCCATGCGCGCAACATCTGCCGCAAGCTGGGGCTGGCGAGCCTCGTTCAGCTGCGCCAGTACGCCTTGGCTCATGCTCAGGATGCGCCGCCGGCACCCGACCACGGTTGAGCCCGGTCGCCGGCTTCGACCGGATTGGCTACCATCGGCAGCCGGGCCATCCAGGTAACGCGCCGCCATGCCGAGCTACGACTATCTCTGTCCCGCGAACGGTCGCGTCGTCGAAGTCGACCACAAGATGGCCGACCGGGTCACGACCTGGGCCGAGTTGTGCCGGCGCGCCGGGCTCCCGGTCGGCGGCACGCCGGGTGACGCGGCGGTGACGCGCCTCATCACCGGCGGCCACGTTGTCCACGCCGGTTCGCTCGGCAGCCAGCGCGAGCGCCCCTGCGACAGCGGTCCGTGCGGGGCGCCTGCCTGCGGCTCGGGGATGTGCGCGCTTTAGCGCGCGGCGGATCCCTCGAGCCGTCAGCCGCCGACGAGGTGCCGGTCGTAGCGCGCGAGGTGCGCATCGGCGGAGCCGAAGCGGATCTCGGCGGCCAGCAGCCGTCGGAAGTAGTGGCTCACCGGCACCTCGTCGCTGACGCCCATGCCGCCGTGCAGCTGCACCGCCTGCTGGCCGACGAAGCGCGCGGCATCAGCGACGAGGACCTTGGTCGCCGACAGCGTCGCCTCGCGTAGCGAAGCGTCTCCCTCGGTGCAGCGGGTCGACGCGAGGAACACCAGCGACCGCGCCTGCTCGATGCGCATCAGCATGTCGACCATGCGGTGCTGCAGCGCCTGGAAGCGGGCGATCGGGCCGCCGAACTGGTTGCGCGTGCGCGTGTACTCGACCGTGGCGGCCAGGCAGCGATCGAGTGCGCCGACCGTCTCCGCGCAGAGCGCGAACAGGCCGTAGTCGACGATCTCCGCGAGCGCATCGCACGCATCGCCGCCCAGCCGCGCGCCGCCGTCGAGCGCGACGTCGTCGAGTTCGACATCCGCGGCAATCTGTCCGTCCACCGTGATGCAGGGCCGCAGCGAGACGCCCTTCGTGCCGGCGGGGACGGCGAACACGCCATCGGCGCGGTCCGCCTCGGTCCCGGTCGCAGCGGCCACCAGCAGCAGGTCGGCGGCCGGAGCGTGGTAGACGACGTCGACCCGCCCGCTCAGGCGCCAGCCGCCGCCGGCCGCCCGCCCGCGCGGCGGGGGCGTGGAGCCGCGTCCGTAGGCGGCGTCGCAGGCCAGTACGGCGATGCGCTCGCCGGCCGCGAGCGCCGGCAGGTACGCCGCCCGCTGCTCGGCGGAACCGAGCCGGGTGATGGCGCGCGTCGCCACGACCGCGCTCGAATGGAACGGCTCGAGCATCAGCGACTCGCCCACGACGTTCGATACGAGCAGCGTCTCCACGGGGCCGGCACCGAGGCCGCCGTCGGCCTCCGGGACGTTGAGTGCCAGCAGGCCGAGCTCGGCGAAGTCGCGCCACGTGGTCCGCGAATAGCCGTCGGCGGATGCCAGGACCTTCTTGCGCTGCGCGAAGTCGTAGCGCTCCGCCGCGTAGCGACGCGCATTGTCGAGCAGCAATTCCTGTTCCGGGCTGAACGAAAAGTCCATCGGCGGCTCCGTCAGAGTCCGATCAGGGTCTGCGAGATGATGTTCTTCTGGATCTCATTCGATCCGCCGAAGATGCTCAGCTTGCGCAGGTTGAGGTAGGCGGCCGTGAGGCCGGCGGCCTCCGCGCCGTCCCACGCGTCGCCGGCGCGCCCCGCCACGCGCAGCGCCGCGGTGCCGGACGCCTCCACCAGCAGTTCCGACAGCGCCTGGCGTATCTCCGAGCCGCGGATCTTGAGGATCGACGCCGCGATTCCCGCCGAAGGCGAACTGGCCGGCGCGGACAGCATGCGCAGGTTCGTGTACTCGAGCGCCAGCAGGTCGATCTCGACGCGGGCCAGGCGTCGCCGGAAGTCGGGATCGTCGATGACCGCCCGGCCGCCGCGCCGGTTGCGCGCGGCCAGCGACTTGAGGCGCAGCAGCTCGCGCTTGGACGTGCCGATGCCGGCGATGTTCGCGCGCTCGTGCCCGAGCAGGAACTTCGCGTAGGTCCAGCCCTGATTCTCCTCGCCGACCCGGTTCGTGACCGGCACGCGCACGTCCTGGAACCAGATCTCGTTGACCTCCGCCGTGCCGTCCAGCAGCACGGTCGGGCGCACCGTGATGCCGGGCGACTTCATGTCGATCAGCAGCATCGAGATGCCGCGCTGCGGCTTCACCGAGGCGTCGGTGCGCACCAGGCAGAAGATCCAGTCGGCATGCTGCCCAAGGGTGTTCCAGCACTTCTGGCCGTTGACGACGTAGGCGTCGCCGACGAGCGCGGCCTGGGTCTTGAGCGAGGCCAGGTCCGAGCCCGCGCCGGGTTCCGAGTAGCCCTGGCACCACCAGTCCTCGCCGCTCAGGATGCGCGGCAGGAAGCGCTGCTGCTGGGCCGGGCTGCCGTAGCGCATCAGGACCGGTCCGAGCATCCGCAGGCCGAAGGCCAGCTGCATCGGCGCGCCGGCGAGCGCGCACTCGAGCTCGAACAGGTACTGCTGGATCGGGGTGGCCGCGAGGCCGCCGAACTGCACCGGCCAGTGGAC
>JAFEDP010000264.1 GCA_018241545.1 Pseudomonadota bacterium | reverse complement strand
AAAGCCAATGGACCAGAATGTTGCAGTGCGGCCGAATCCGCCATCGTGTCGCTGGCCCGTGAGACGGCGCTGCCGCTCGATCAGGTGCGGCGGCTCTATGAGTAAGCGTACGCACGCCTCGCCCGCGACGCGCGCATCCGGCCGTACCTGTCGGCGCTGGCGGCGCGCGAGGCGCGTGCGGCCGCGAAGGCCGCCTCGCGCGCGGGCCGATGAACGCGCCCCGGCGAGCGGCCCGCGATCAGCGCGCGCGAGGACGGAACGGCGTCACGACGCCCGCCTCGTCGGTGGCACGCACCGCCTCCGGGTGCTCGACGGCGCGCTCGCGCAGGTGCGCAAGCCGCGTCGGCACCTCGACGATGAAGCCCGCCGCCTCGACGAGCGGCATCGGGCGTGCGATCAGATAGCCCTGCAGCTCGACCGGACCCCAGCCGCCCAGCGCCTCGATCTGCGCCGTGCGCTCGATGCCCTCCGCCGTCACGGAAACACCGAGCTCCTGGCACAGCCGGATGACCGACCCCGCGATCGCCGCGGCGCCGAAATTGGTATCGATGCCGCGGGTCAGGCTGCGGTCGAGCTTGACGCGGGTGAGCGGCAATTCCTCCAGCGACTTCAGCGAGGAATAGCCGGCGCCGAAGTCATCGAGCGCGATCGCGACGCCGAGGCGGCGCAGGCTGTAGAGCGACTCGACCGCGACGCGTCCGGTCTGGGCGGCGGTCTCGGTGAGCTCGATCTCGAGGCAGTCCGGCGGCATGCACGCCGCGTGCAGCGCAGCCTCCACCTTCTCGACGAAGCGGCCCGCAAGGAACTGCTGCGCCGAGACATTGACCGCGATGCGCGCCGACGGCCAGATGGACCCCCTGAGCTCGCGGGCCATCTCGACCGCGGCGCGCAGCACCCAGTCGCTGATGTCGACGATCAGGCCGGACTGCTCGGCCACGGTGATGAACTGCGCCGCCGGCACGATCGCCCCGTCCTCGGTACGCCAGCGCACCAGCGCCTCGAGCGTGGTCACGCGGCGCTGCTCGAGCGAGACCTGCGGCTGCAGGTAGACGAGCAGATTGCCGGCCTCGAGCGCGCGCCGCAGCCCCTGTTCGGTGTGGAAGCGGTGCGAGGCCGCCGCGAGCAGGTCCGGCTGGTAGATCGAGTGGCCCTTGCGGCCGCGGTCCTTGGCGTGGAACAGCGCCGAGTCCGCCGCCTGCAGCAGGGCCTCGGCGGATCGCCCGTGGTCCGGGCACAGCGCGATGCCGATGCTGACGCTGACCAGCAGCTCGCGGCCGTCGGTGCGAACCGGCTGGCGGAACCCCGCGATGATCTCGTCGGCGAAGGTCTCCGCCGCGTGCCCGGAGTCCACGCCCTCGACGACGATCGTGAACTCGTCGCCGCCGAGACGCGCCAGGAACGCCCGCTCGCCCGCGATCGCGTGCAGGCGCTGCGCGATCTGGCGCAGCACGCGGTCGCCGAAGCCATGCCCGAGCGTGTCGTTCATGGTCTTGAAGTTGTCGATGTCCAGGTACAGCAGCGCGCAGGCGGCGCGCCCCGCCTCGACGCGCTCGATCAGCACCGCAAGGTGCCGCTCCAGGTCGCGCCGGTTGGGCAGCCCGGTCAGCCAGTCGTGGTTGGCCAGGTAGCGCAGCTGCGCCGTGCGCTCGCTGACGCGCTGCTCGAGCGCCGCATGCTGCTCGCGCAGCGCCTCGCGGCTCTCGTGCAGGGCCGCGGCCATCACGTTGAACGCGCCGGCGAGCTCGTCCAACTCGCGGATGCCGCCACGCGGCACGCGCACGTCGAGCTCGCCGGCGCCGAGGCGGCGCGTGGCGATCAGCAGTCGCCGCGCGGGGCCGACGATGCCGAAGCCCATCGCGACGACGATGACGAGCAGCACCAGCAGCACGCCCGCGGCGATGCGCGTCAGGTGCGCCTCGCCCGCCTCGGCGGTCTCGCGTGCGGTGACCGCGCCCTGCTGCAGGGCGGCGCTGGCCGACTGCCGCAGTCCCGCCTCGAGCTCCGTGACGAGCTGCTGCTCCGACGCCTCGAACGCGGCGCGGTCGGCGGCGATGTGGCGCTCGGCCACCAGGAAGCGCTGCCACGCGCCGGCAGCGGCCTCGAAGTCGTCGGTCTCGAGCTCGAGCCAGGCGTGGCCGGGCGAGGCCGAGAATTCCGTAGCGTGGGCGCCGAGGAAGCGTCGCACCGCCGCGAGGTCCCGCGTCGCGAGCTCCTCGTTGGCGGGCGCAGGCGCCGCCAGCGCCTGCACGAGACTCTGACGCGCGGCGCCGGTCAGGCGCTCCAGGTCGGCCAGAGACTTGCGCGCCAGCACCTGGTCACCGGACTGGTAGCCGGAGCCGGCGCGGCTCGAGCGCACGGCGAGGCTCAGCATGGCGCGCTCGGCGGCGCTGCTGTCCGCGTCGCGGTGCCGGTACTGCTCGATCAGCCCCAGCCCGAGCTCGCGCAGCGCCGCGAGCTGGCCGCGGGCAGCAGCGGGCGTGGCGAACCCGTCGGGCGGCAGCTCGGCGGCGAGGTGGTCGAGCTGGCCTTCGATGCCGGCGCCGAGCGCCTCGGCCGCGGCCAGCGCATCCGGCCGCGCCCGCCGCGGCATCTGCATGATGGTCCGGTCGAACACCGTGATCGTGTCGAGCAGCTGCTGCGAGGACTGCCACAGCGGCGCGTAGCGCGTCTCGGCACCGGCGATCACCGCGATCGCATCGCGCGTCGCGTGGCGCGCGAGCAGCATGCCTACCAGCAGCACCGCGGAGATGCCGAGGAGCGCCAGGGCAAAGCAGCCGGCGAGCGACAGACGCCGCGGCGCGCGCGGCGCCTCGGCCACCGCCGCAACCATCGTCCCGTCACGAGGCTCGGAAGGCTGCTTCGGCTGCTCGGCACTCATGGTGAAAGGGTCCGCACGCGCATCCGTGACTGCGCCGGCCGCACTCGCTTGCGCCGGGCGGCGCGCTGCGCGCGCCCTTCGGCGCCGCCGCGATCGCGCCAGCACCCCCCACGCTGCCTGAGTGCGCGACTACGGGGGTCCGCATCGCGGCAATCTGCGACCCGGATCACGGCGAGAACGGGCTTATGTCACGTGCGGCGCCGGCGGCCGCGTGGGGTCGCCGCCGTTGCGGCGCCGCCGGGTCAGTCATCCGACGAGTCGTCTTCCTGCTCGATCCGCGACACGACCCAGTCGAACTTGCCGCTCGTGACGGCGGCCTTGCAGTAGCGGCACTCGCCGATCTGCGTGAGCGCGACCGGGGCGCCACAGCTCGGGCAGGTGTTCTCGAGCGTGCCGGGCTTGCCCGAGGTCGTCACGCCCACCGAGCGCTGGAAGGTCCACAGCTCACTGAACGGACGCACCGTGCGGTCGCCGAAGACGACGCGGCCGTCGCCGTCGGTCTCGTAGTCGGCGCAGGCCGCCGTGATGCGCACGGTGAGGTCGTCGTACACGCGCCCGTGCACGATCCGCACCGGCTCGATCCGCTGCACTTCCAGCTGCTCCATGACGTTGCGCCGCCCCTCCGCCGCCATCACCTCGAGCTGGGCCCGCCAGGCGAAGTACGCGCCCGGGCTCAGGAACGCGCGCCCGGCGTCGAGGTTCTGCTGGCACCACGCCTGCTGCAGTGCGAGGAACGCGCTGCGCACGCGTGTCTTGAACGCGTCCGGCGAGAACGCCGGGTCGGCGGCCCGCAGTGCGGTCACGCCTTCCGCGACGGTCGGTGCCGCCGGCGCCAGCTGCGAGTCGCTGGTGAACCCGATGAACGGCGCCGGCCGGATGTCGGAGACGACCCAGTCGACGCTGCCGTTGGTGACGCTCGCGCGGCAGTGGGTGCACAGCCCGTCGAGGCTCAACTTGAGCTCGGCCCCGCACGCCGGGCAGCGCGATGCGGTGACGTCGCCCGTGGTGGGTGTGCGGGCATCCGCGGCGCGGACGAAGGTCCAGCGCTCCGCGCGGCGCCGGTCGTCGCCCTCGTCGGTGACGACCCGGTTCGCGTCGTCCAGTGCCTTGGCCCGGTACACGAGGTCGAAGTGCACCTCGAGGCGCTGGCCCTGCGCATCGCAGGCCGCGTCGACCAGGTGCACGGCGCGCACGTTGAGGCTCTCGAGCAGGACGTGCCGGTGCTGCGAGCGGTTCTGCTCGATGCGGCGCGTCAGCTGCGCGAGCAGCGCGTCGTTGACGTACGGGCGTATCGCGGCCGGGTCGTTGCGCTCGAGCCCGCGCGTCACGAGGAAGAAGCTCATCTCGGCCCGCTGCAGGAAGGTCTCGAGCTCGAAGCCCGGGTCCTGCGCGCGGATGGTCGCGACGGCGGGCGGCACGCCGGGCCGGCGTGCGCTGGCGGCGGCCGCGATCGCCCCGAGCACCGCGGCACCGGTCGCGGCACCCAGCGCCGCGGTGGCGCGCGGGCCGAGGCCCTGCGCCTCGCGCGTACGCTGGATCCGGCGCAGGACCATCCAGGCGACCAGGACGACGATCAGCAGCAGCAGGAACGAGCCGAACGACAGGTCGCCGTCGCCGCCTCCGCCGCCGTAGTGGCCGCCGGAATGCCCGCTCGAGGAGGAATGCCCGCCGGAGCTGTGCCCGCCGCCGTGGCTGCCGCCACCCGCGCGCCCCCAGGCTGCGCCGGGCGCGCCGAGCAGCACGACGACGCCGCCGCGCCGCGTGCCGGTGCCGCCGCTCACGCCAGCGCCGCGCCGCAGCTCGAGCAGAAGCGCGCGCCGGGTGCGGCG
>JAFEDP010000263.1 GCA_018241545.1 Pseudomonadota bacterium | reverse complement strand
CGAGGTGGTCGTGTACCGCCAGATCGACTCGGTGGAGGTTCGCCCGGCCTACGGCATCGCCCGCGTCGGCGGCGGCCGGGTGGCGCCGGTGACCGCGCAGTTCGAGGCGTTCGGCGCGACGCGCCTGCCGGGCGGCGAGCTGGTCCCGCTCGGGCCCGTGGCCGCCGAGTGGCACGCGCAGCCCTACGACGAGGAGGCGCGGCGCACCGCCGACGATCGCTTCGCCGGCCGCATGGAGCCGGGCGGCCGCTACCTGCCGGCCGGCGCCGGGCCCAACCCGGCGCGCGAGTTCTCGGGCAACAACGTCGGCAACCTCGCGGTGGTCGCGCGCGTGCAGGACGGCACGCGCACGGTCGAGGGCCAGGGGCACCTGGTCGTCACCGTGCAGCGCTGGAATACGCCGCCGATCTACTAGGAGCCCGATCGCATGAGTGCCGTCGCCGACCGGCTCGAGTACAACGCTGCCAACGGCCACGTGGTCGGGCGCGATCCGGACGCCTACCTGCTGCACGTGCCGACCACCGCGCTGTTCGGCATCGACGCCGCCGGGCTCGCGGTGCTCGAGGCCTGCCCGAAGGGCGCCGGCCGCAGCCTCGAGGAGCTCGTCGCGGCGCTCGCCGGGCGCTTCGCGCCCGAGCGCGTGCGCGCGGTCGCGGCCGAGCTCGCCCGCCTCGAGGTGCTGCAGCCCTCCGGGAGCCTGCGGCCGATCAACCCCGCCGCGGTCAAGGTGCGCGAGTACCCGCTGTCGACGCTGGTGCTGAACGTCAACACCGGCTGCAACCTGGCGTGCAGCTACTGCTACAAGGAGGACCTCGCGACGCCGGCCAAGGGGCGGCGCATGGACTTCCCGACCGCCGCGCGCAGCGTCGACCTGCTGTTCCGCGAGGCGGCGGCGCGCGAGCGCCTCAGCATCGTGTTCTTCGGCGGCGAGCCGCTCACCAACGTGCCGCTGATCCGCGACGTGGTCGGCTACGCCGAGGCGCTCGCGGCGCGGGACGGCCGCCGGCTGGACTTCTCGCTGACCACCAACGCGACGCTGCTGACGCCCGCGCTCGTGGACTGGTTCGACGCGCACCGCTTCGGGCTGTCGGTGTCGATGGACGGGCCGCAGGCGATCCACGACCGCCACCGCCGCAGCGTCGGCGGCAAGGGCACCTACGCGACCGTCGCGCGCAAGGTTGAGATGCTGCTGGCGCGCTACCGCTCGCGCCCGGTCGGCGCGCGCGTGACGCTCGGGCGCGGCAATACCGAGGTCGAGGCCATCCACGCGCACCTGCGCGACGGCCTCGGCTTCCACGAGGTCGGCTACGCGCCGGTGACCTCGGCGGCCGAGGACGGCCACGCGCTGACTCCCGAGGAGCTCGCCACGGTGCACGGCGCCTTCGAGCGCCTCGGGCTCGCCTACCGCGACGCCGCGCTCGCCGGCCGCAACTCCGGCTTCGCCAACATGCACCAGCTGATGACCGACCTGTACGAGGGCCGGCGCAAGTCGGTGCCGTGCGGCGCCGGCATCGGCCTGCTGGCCGTCGACGGCGACGGCGGCCTCAACCTGTGCCACCGCTTCACGGGCTCGGAGCTGCCGACCTTCGGCACGGTCGCGGACGGCATCGACAAGGAGCGGCTCGGCGCGTTCGTCGAGCGCGCCATCGACCGCGAGGGCACGCACTGCGCCCGCTGCCGGATCCGCAACCTGTGCGCCGGCGGCTGCTACCACGAGGCGTACGCGCGCTTCGGCGACCCGCACCACCGCACCTACCACTACTGCGACCTGCTGCGCCGCTGGGTCGACTTCGGCGTCGGCGTCTACGCCGAGATCCAGCGCGCCAACCCCGGATTCTTTGCCCGCCACCTCGAGCCGAGGAGTGCCCACGGATGAGTGAACTCAAGCCCACGAACCGCAAGGCCGAGCTGCTGCTCGACGCCGCCGCCGACGGCCGCGTCGCCGAGGTCTACGCGATGGACACCGTCGCCGGCTGCGCGACGACCTTCGACCCCGGCTGGGAGGTCGACCCGTTCGGCGGCGTCGCCTCGCTGTGCCAGCCGATGGAGGCGGACCTGTACGGCTGCTCCGACCCCTGCTGGTGGCCGGCGCAGGTGCCGGACACCATGAACACCTACCCGGACTGGGACGCCGGCAAGCCGTCGGCGCAGAACGACTGGCGCGAACTCGACGCCGTGTTCCCGAAGAAGTGAGGAGACGAGCGATGACGAGCCTCTGCCGCCTCGCCGCCCTGGCGCTCGCCGCCGTGCTCGGCGGTGCCGCCACGGCCGCGGCCGCCGGCGACCTGATCCTCACCGGCGCCAAGCCCGACAAGCTGTACGTGATCGACGCAGCCAGCCGCACGATCCGGCGCGAGCTGCGCATCCCGGGCGCCAACGGCCTCGTCGGCTCGATCGTGCCCTCGCCCGACGGCCGCATCGCCTACGCGGTCATCAACCGCATGGAGTCGATCGTCGGCGTCGACCTCGCCAGCGGCAAGATCGTGTTCCGCGCCGACTTCTCCTCGCCGACCGAGCGGGTCAAGGACTTCTTCGCCTTCGCGCTGACGCCGGACGGCAAGGAGCTCGTCGCCTACCTGGTGCCGGTCAGGCTGCTGCCGAGCGAATACCAGGTCGAGCAGCCGCGCTTCGAGGTGTTCCGCACCAACGCCGGCCTCAAGGCCCGGCCGGTGCGGCACTTCGAGGCGCCGCGGCGCGTGCACATGCTGCTGATGCGCCCGGACGGCCAGAGCTTCTACGCGCTCGGCTTCGACCTCTACGAGTACGCGATGAAGGACGGCAAGCTGCTCGGCACGCGCGGCATCCAGAACTGGCAGCTGCCCGGGCACTCGCAGCCGGACCTGCTGGCGTTCTGGCCGGTCACCGAGCCGACCGGCGTGTTCACGAGTCCGCTGTACGCCGAGGCGCCGCAGGACGGCAAGCCTGTGCCCACGACCGCGCTGATGTCGCTCGACCTCAAGAGCGGGGCGCTCGACTACCGCGACTTCGAGCCGCTGTCGGCGCTGATCTTCTCCACGGTGCTGAGCCCCGACCGCAAGTACGCCTACGGCGTGTACTCGACGCTGACCAAGGTCGACGTCGAGGGCCGCAAGCTCGCCGCGCGCGTGCCGCTCGACCACACCTACTACGCCGTCAACGTCTCGACCGACGGCCGCGAGATCTACACCGGCGGGGCGATGTGCGACGTCGGCTTCTACGACGCGGTGACGCTCGAGCGCCGCGGCAACCTCAAGCTCCCGGGCTGCGCCGACCAGGCGCTCGCCTCGCTGCGTGTCATCGCCGCGCGCTGACGCCCGGGCGCTCGCGGCGCTGCTGTGGCCGCACCTGCGGCCGCGGCTCGCGCCGCTCGCCGGCGCGCTCGCGCTCGGCCTGCTGATCGCGGGGCTCGCGGCGCTGCAGCCGCTCCTGACGCGGCTCGCGATCGACGGCGGCCTGATCGCGGCGCGCTACGACCGGCTGGTGCTCGCCTGCGCCGGGATGCTCGCGCTCGCGGCCGCCGGCCTCGGGCTCGGCGCGCTGCACCGGATCGTGTACGTGCGCGCGGCGGGGCGCGTGCTGTTCTCGCTGCGCGGCGCCGCGTACGCGCACCTGCTGCGCGTCTCGCCGCGGCGCCTCGCGGCCTGGCCGGTCGGCGACCTCGTGTCGCGCCTCGACGGCGACGTCGCCGAGCTGCAGCGCTTCGGCACCGACGCGGTGGCGGGCTTCGTCAACGCGGGGCTCGCGCTCGCGACCACCGCCGCGGTGATGCTGTCGCTGTCGTGGCGCCTGACGCTGCTGGTCGCGGCGCTGCTGCCGCTGCAGCTCGCGATCCGCCACTACGCGCGGCCGCGGCTCGAGTCGAGCACGCGGCGCCTGCGCGCGCAGGCGGGCGAGCTCGGCGCGTTCCTGGTCGAGACGCTGGGCGCCGTGCGCGACGTGCAGGGGGCCGGCGCCGCGCGCCTCGAGGAGCGGCGCCTCGCCGCCCTCAGCGAGGACTACCTCGGGCGCGCGCTCGAGCAGCAGCTGGTCGGCTACGGCACCGGCGCGGCGGCGAGCCTCGCCGGCCATCTCGCCACCGCCGGCGTGTTCCTGCTCGGCGGCCGGTACGTGCTCGGCGGCGAGCTCACCGTCGGCACGCTGGTGGCGTTCGCGGCGCTGTACGCGCGCGGCGCCGGTTCCTCGGGCTCGCTGCTCGGCCTCTACACCGGCTACCAGCGCGCGCGCGTCAGCCTCGAGCGCGTCGCGGCGCTCGGCGCGCTGCCGGTCGTCGAGGAGCGGCCGGACGCCGTGCCGCTGCCGGTGGCGGCACCCGGCGCGCTGGCCTTCGAGGGCGTGCGCGTCGAGCTGCCCGGCGGGCGGCCGGTCATCGACGGCCTCGACCTCGCGATCACCGCCGGCAGCAAGGTCCTGCTGCGCGGCGCCTCCGGTGCCGGCAAGACCACGCTGATCGACCTGCTGCGGCGCTTCGTGGAGCCGGACGCCGGCCGGGTGCTGCTGGACGGCCGGCCGCTCGCCGAGTACGCGCTCGAGGACCTGCGCCGGCGCATCGCCGTCGTCGAGCACGCGCCGGTTCTGGTGCGCGGCACGATCCTCGACAACCTGCGCTACGGGCTGCCGGAGGTCAACGAGGCGGCGGTGCTCGAGGCGGCCGTGCTGGCCGGCGTCGACGCCTTCGTGCGCGAGCTGCCGCAGGGCTACCGCACGC
This sequence comes from Pseudomonadota bacterium, assembly GCA_018241545.1. Taxonomy (GTDB): domain Bacteria; phylum Pseudomonadota; class Gammaproteobacteria; order Steroidobacterales; family Steroidobacteraceae; genus CAIKZZ01. Next base: position 29 of record JAFEDP010000263.1, on the reverse strand, counting down.
CGGTGGGCACCGGCGGGGCGACGCTGTCG
>JAFEDP010000262.1 GCA_018241545.1 Pseudomonadota bacterium | reverse complement strand
CCGACGCGCATCGTCTCCTCGCGGGTTGCGACCGGCACGAGTACGCGGCCCTGCTGGTGCGCGAACGCCTCCGCTTCCGCCTCGACCGCCGCGCGCAGCGCGGCACTGTCCGGGTACTGGCCGGTGCTGTCGATCCGCGACAGCCGGTAGGCATCCGGCCCCGTCTGGACGAGGCCGGTCCCGGGAGTGGCACAGCCGGCAAGGCCGGCGGCAACGAGCACAATCAGCGCGAGCGGCGAGCGGGCGGTGGTTCTCATGCTTCCTCTGCCGCCGGCTGGCGGGTCACGATGGGCGTGGACGACGGTGCCGCCGCCGAGGGCGCGCGCGTCACGCGCGGCGAGGACATCGGCGGCGCGCCCGTGAGCGGCGCAGGCGCAGGCCGCACGATCAGGCGCGCGCCGCGCTCGAACGTCAGGTAGGCCCACGCCCAGTGGAAGAGTACCGCGAGCCGGTTGCGAAAGCCCGCGAGGAACATCAGGTGCACGAGCAGCCAGAGCCACCAGGCGAAGGAGCCGGCGAAGCGCAGGGAGCGGATCTCCGCCACCGCGTGGTGGCGACCGATGGTCGCCATAGCGCCGCGGTCGAAGTACGCGAACGGCCGCCGCGGCCGGCCCGCCGCCTCGTCGCGTAGCCCGCGCGCCACGTGGTGCCCCATCTGCAGCGCCACCGAGCCCACCCCCGGCAGCGCCACCGAGTCGCGCTCGGGCCGCCAGTGGGCGAGATCGCCGATCACGAACACGTCCGGGTGGCCCGGCACCGACAGGTCCGGCGCCACCATCACCCGCCCGCTCGGGTCGCGCTCGGCGGTGAGCGAGCGCGCGAGCGGCGAGGCCTGCACGCCCGCCGCCCAGATCACGTTCGCCGCCGGGACGCGCTCCTCGCCGAACTCGACGTGCTCGGCGGTGATGGCGGTGAGGCGCGTGCCAAGGCGCACCTCGACGCCCCGCGAACGCAGGTCGTCGCGGGCGCTGAGCGACAGGCTCTCGTGGAACGAGGGCAGCAGCCGCGGCCCGGCCTCGACCAGCAGCAGCCGCGCCTCGCGCGGGTCGATGTGCCGGAAATCGTGGGCCAGCGTGTCGCGGGTGAGCTCGGCGAGCGCGCCAGCGAGTTCGACGCCGGTCGGGCCGCCGCCGACGACGACGAAGGTCAGTTGGCGCGCGTGCTCGAGCGGGTCCGGCACGGCCTCGGCGCGCTCGAAGGCGCCGAGAATCCGCTCACGGATCAGGGCGGCATCGGCGAGCGTCTTCAGCGACGGGGCGAACGGCTGCCACTGGGAATGGCCGAAGTAGCTCGGCTCGACGCCGGTCGCGACCACCAGCCGGTTGTACTCCACGGGACCAATGTCGGTGTCGACGCGCTGCGCCTCGGTGCAGATACCGGTCACCTCCGCCTGCAGCACGCGCACGTTGCGGGCGCGCTTGAGCATGTGGCGGATGGGCACGGCGATGTCGGCCGCCCCGAGGGCGGCGGTCGCGACTTGGTACAGCAGGGGCTGGAAGACGAAGTGGTTCTGCCGGTCGATCAGCGTGATGTCGAAGCGCGCATCGTTGGCGAGCCGGCGGGCGACCGCGGTGCCGCCGATGCCGCCGCCCAGGATCACGAGGCGGCAGGGTCGGTCGACCGGGGCCCTGCCGGGCGTCATGCCCCCGCCCCGGGCGACGAGGCGCCGGACCCGGCAGAGGGAGAACGGCAGGACGGCGTGGCGCTCATGGCGTGACGGTACCGGTGGCAACGGTCGGCGGCATTACAGCATTGCGCAGCGCAGCAATCGCGGTGGATTACCGAGAATCTCGCGGCGCGCTGCCGCCGCGAGCCGCCTGGCGTTGCCCGCGATCCATCCGCGTCGACACCGACGGGCGGCGCGGGCGCGGACCACTCCTGCTGGCGCAGCCCTGCGGGAACTACGGATGTCTGCACCAGACGTCGCGACGCCGCGTGGTACACGTCCCCCGAGGGCTGCGCTCGCCCTGCCCGTCCGCGTTCAAGGGCGCCCAGAAGATGGTGGCGCCCACCACCGCCCGAGGATCTCGCTGAGGACTCGGTCGCCGACGCTCAATCCGCCGGCATGCATGAGGTCGCGCTGCTCGAGGTCGCACCCGCCGAGCTCGCCGGACGACCGGCCTTCCGGTTCCACTTCCGCTGCCGGGTGCCGGACTCTCAGGGCGGCGCGACGATCGCGGCGGTCGCGGTGGGTGCCGCGATGCCGTTCGGCCTGCGGCTCGCGACATTCCGCGCGCCGGCGATCTACTACCAGGACCAGTGTCTGGCGGCAGTCGAGCAGGCATTGGCGGGCCTCCCGGCGCGGCCCCGCCGGCGAGCGCTCACCCGCATCCCTGAGGCGAACCGGCCGCGCCACGGTGCCGTAGGCGACGGGGACCTTCCGCAATCGGAGCAGGGACGGCCCGACTGTCACCTCCGATCCGCCTCGCTAGAGTGACACGCATGGACTGATCCCTCGGGTGGCCGATGCGCTCGGCATGGCAACGGACCTGCAGACTGCTCGCGCTCGCAACGACGATGGCGAGCCTCCTCGCTGCGGGCGCACGCGCCCAGACCCTGGACCAGCAGTACTACTTCTACCTGATCAACCGCTGCGAGCAGCTCGGCTTCGCGCGTGACGTCAATCAGGTGCTGCTGCCAGGCCAGGCAGGTCCCTATCTCGATGCCTTCTGCTCCAGGCCCACCAGCGGGGCCGGCGGCATATCAACGGCGGCCCTGGGTGGCGGCGCGGCCGCCGAGGAACTGGGGGCGGCCGGCGAGCCGCGGGAACGGGCGCTCGAGCGACGCCGCAACCGACTGCATTCCGCGACCCCAGAAGCGGCGGCGGACGAGGCGCCGGAGACGGAGCTCGCGCAGTTCGGCGCGACCAGCATCTTCCTGGGCTTCGACTACCTGCACGAGCGGCAGGTGGCGACTGACTACGAGGCCGGACGCCGGTCCGACGGCTACGGCGGTCTGCTTGGCGCCGACCGCCGCCTCGGCGAAACGGCGCTCGTCGGCGTCGCGCTGCGCTACCTGCATCAGACGGGGCACATCGACTCGGGCGGGGACTTCACGGTCAACGCCCCGGGCCTGCGGGTGTACGGATCCTGGCTGCCGCTGGACGGACTCTTCGTCGACGCCGCAGTCGGCTTCGATCGCAAGGGACTGGACACCCGCCGCATCGTCTCCCTGCGCAACGTGATCACGCCCTCGCCCGGGGCGCCGCCCTTCATCGTCTACGACCCGCCACCGACGCCCGCCCAAAGCAGCACGCATGAGCGCGACGTCAGTGGCGAGCTGCGGGCCGGTTACGACTTCCCGTCGGGGCGCGTCAGCCTCGGGCCGCGAGTCGCGGTCACCTATGCGCACGCACAGCTCGACGCCTACCTCGAGACCGGCCCCACGCCCATGACGCTCGCGCTCGATCCGCAGACCCGCAGCTCGCTGCGCAGCCTGCTCGGCCTGCAGGCGAGCGCGGCGCTGCCGGCCCGCACCGGTGTCCTCGTGCCGCAACTCAATGCCGACTGGGTGCACGAGTACCGCGACGACCAGCGCCTCATCAGCGCCCACTTTGCCGAGGACCTGCGCCCGGTGCCGGTGACGTTCCAGTTCCGCAACAACCCGCCCGACCGTGACTGGTTCGTCGTCCGCCTGTCCGTGGCGGCGGTCTTCCCGCATGGCGCCAGCGCCTTCGCCGCCATCGAGCGGACGGCCGGCAACGCGTATATCGAGCGGTTCCAGGCGAATGTCGGCCTGCGCTGGGAACTGCACTGAGCGCGTCCGGCGCCGCTCGGCGGGCGGAGCCGACACGCAGGAGGTCATGCCAGGGATCACGCCCACCGGCGCCGTCCTCGCGTGTCTGCTGGCGCTCGCCGGCTGCACGGTCGCGCGGCCCTACGAGACCGTCCGCGTCGTCATCGAAGGGGGCACGGTGCTCGAGGGCTGGGGATACGCCTCGCGCGTGCATCGCGGTGAAGGCGCACTCTTCGCGGAAATCCGCGTGGAGCTCACGCAGGCGCCACCGTTCCTGATCCGCCTGCCGGATGGCCAGGCCGCGCGCTCCGACGCGATCGAGCGCGAATTCCTGCTGGCCCATTCGCTGCGGCCCGCCCGCATCGGCGATCGAGAGGTCCTCACGTGGCACGAACCACGCTCGATCGGCTGGCTGGCGAACCAGTACTACTACTATGAGTTCTGGCTCGACGGCGACGGGCGGGCCGCGACGCTCAAGATCGGCATCTGCGGCCACCGCGACCGCGCGGTCTTCATGACCCTCGACGGCCGCGCGAGCTTCGGGTTTCCGCTGCGGCTCGTGGACATCGAGCAGCTGCTCGGCGCCCCGGCGCAGGTCAAGCGCGACGTCGCGGTCGCGGGATTCAGCTGCCTGTGACGACCCGCCCCAGTCCCGTCGTGCGGCGCGCACGCAGCGCGACTGCGTGAGCCGCGACCGATCGGTGCCCCGCGGCCGGGGACCCGGCACGCGCGCGCATGCCGGGCCGCGCTCAGCGCTTCGGGGCCGCGAGGGTGGCTGGTCCTGCGCGGCGGATTCCTCGGGCGAGAGCACGAGTTCACGAAGCGCCGCATCCACGGCATACTCATCGCGCGCCGAATCCCGCTAGCGCGGTGAGCCCGAGGTTGGTGAACTGCTGGGCGCAGTTGATCACCGTTCCACGGTGCTCCGCCTTGACACCGTGTCCCTCGTTAGAGTCCGAGAGGCGTACTGCAATGGCCGCCACT
>JAFEDP010000261.1 GCA_018241545.1 Pseudomonadota bacterium | reverse complement strand
ATCTGGCACATGCTGCCCTTCATCGGCCGCTTCAACTTCCCGAAGTCGATGCTGGCCTGGGACGTCGTGGTGCTGAGCGGCTACCTGGCGCTCAACCTGCTGCTGCCGGCGTACGTGCTCTACAGCCGCTACCGGGACCGCCCGGCGGCCTCGCCGGTCTACTTCCCGACGGTGCTGCTCGCGATCGTGTGGGCCATCTCGATCCACACCGTGACGGCGTTCCTGTTCGCCGCTAACTCGGCGCGCCCGTACTGGAACATCGCGCTGCTCGCGCCGCGCTTCATCGCGACCGCCTTCGTGTCGGGCCCGGCGCTGATCATCCTGGTGCTGCAGCTGTCGCGGCGCTTCGCGCGCGCGCACGTCGAGCAGAGCGTCATCGAGATGCTGGCGCTGATCATGACCGTGTCGCTGCAGATCTGCCTGTTCTTCGTGCTGACCGAGCTCTTCACCGACTTCTACAACGAGGGCGCGCACGCCGCCTCGGTCCGCTACCTCTACGTCGGCCTCAAGGGCCTGCACGCGCTCAGGCCCTGGATCTGGACCGCGCTCGCCTTCAACGTCGTGGCGGCGGTGATCCTGACCGTGCACCCGCTGCGGCGGCGGACCGCGACGCTCAACCTCGCCTGCGGCCTCGCCTTCGTCGGCGTCTGGATCGAGAAGGGCATGGGGCTCGTGGTCCCGGGCTTCATCCCGACGACCCTCGGCGAGGTGTTCGAGTACACCCCGACGCTGACCGAGCTTGGCGTCGCGGTCGGGATCTGGGCGCTGGTTGCGCTCGTGTTCACGCTGCTCGCCAACGCGAGCCTCGCCATCGAGCGCGGCGAGGTGCGGGCAGCGGCGCCGGCGGGCCCGCCGGCGCGCTGAGGCGCGGCTCGAACGTCACCCCACTGAGCGGGCGCGGCCGTACCGCGCCCGCGCGCGGCGCTACTGCTTGAGCACCCAGGCGATCACGGCCTTGAGGTCCGCGTCGCTGATCTTGTTGGCCGGCACCGGGATCATCACCAGCGTCTTGGTCCAGATCCCCTTGCTGCCCTTGCGGACGTGGTCGGCGAGGCGCGGCGGGGCGGTCGGGTCGCTGCGGTACTTCGCGGCGACGTCCTGGAAGGGCGGCCCGAACAGCTTCTTGTCCTTGGCGTGGCAGGCCATGCAGCCGGCCTTGACGGCGATCTGGGCCGGGTCGGCGGCGTGGGCGGGCAGGGCGGCGGCGAGCGACACGGCGAGCGCCGCGCCGGCCAGAATGATCGATCGAGGCATGGTCAGTCCTCCGCAGAGCGAGCGGCCGGCCGCCTGCCCGCGACCGGCCCCGGGGGCCGGCCGCGGCCCCCTGGGATGGGGAAAATATAGCCTGTGCGGGCTTCATGATGCGTTGCGGCAAACCCGCACACGCGGGCGCTGCGCCGGGCGGGGCCGCGCGGATCGCGACGCCGGGCCGCGCGTCGGTGGCGCGCGCGACGTGCATCGTCCGCGCCGGCGCGTCAAGATGACGGTGGCGCGCGAGCGGACGGCGCCGACCAGACGGGTGCACGGGAGCAGGACGATGCGGATGCGGTGGTGGCTCGGTGCGGGGCTCGCGCTCGCGGCGGCGGGCGCGGCCGGCGCGCCGACGGAGATGACGCTCAGCGTCGAGGCGCGCTCGAGCGCGCTGATGCCGGGCAGCTCCGAGGGCGCGACCAAGCGCGTGGCGATCCCCTCGACCTGCGCCTACGTGAGCCACCACGTCGACGTGCTCGAGCGCGAGCCGCCGGTGCAGGGCGCGGGCGCGCCCGGTGCGACGACCTCCTACTCCACGGACCTGCAGCGCGCGTCCGACGGGCGGATCACGTCGGTGGCCCTGACGGTGCTCGCGCGCGTCACGCCCGAGCTCCTGCCGGCCGCGATCGGGGCGCGGCTGACGGTGCGGGTGCGTTGCGAACGCGCGGGATCCGACCGTGACGCGCCGCAGGAGCCGACCCGCGCGGGTCCCTCCGGCGATCCGCCGCCGCGTTAGTCGGTCCGACGCCGCGTCCGTCGCGCGGCGGCGCGGCCGTGCGAGAATGCGCCGCCCGCGCGCCGCAAGGCCGCCCCGAGGACCTCCGTCCATGCGCATCCTGACCATCACCGGCGCCGTGCTGGCCGCGATCGGCGTCTTCCTGATCGTCCGCCCGCCCACGTACTCCCGCGAGGAGAGCGTGTTCAAGATGGGCGACATCGAGGCGAAGATGAAGCAGGAGCGGCCGATCCCGGGGTGGGTCGGCGGCATCGCGGTCGGGGCGGGGCTCGTGCTCGTGGTCGTGGGGCTCGGGCGGCGCCGGTAGGCCGCCGCGTCCCGCCCGGCCAGCGGCGCGCGGGCGGGTCGTTCCCGCGCCTGCGCCCGGCCGGGCCTGGACTCATCAGCGCGCCCGGACTGGACCTAACGGTCCGTAGCGTCGCGTGCTACAAGAGGGGCCTCTTCCCTCCAACGGACCGGCACCCATGAGCTCAGTCCTTCGAACCGACGCCATGCGCGAGGTCGTCGAGTCGGATCGCGCGCACGTGTGGCACCACCTCGTGCAGCACAAGCCCTTCGAGACCGTCGACCCGCGGATCTACGTCGAGGGCAAGGGCATGCGGCTGTGGGACGCCGCGGGCCGCGAGTACCTGGACGCGGTCTCGGGCGGCGTGTGGACGGTCAACGTCGGCTACGGGCGCGAGAGCATCGCCAACGCCGTCCGCGACCAGCTGGTGCGGATGAACTACTTCTCGAACGCGGCGGGCTCGGTGCCGGGGGCGCTGTTCGCCCGGCGCCTGATCGAGAAGATGCCGGGCATGAGCCGCGTGTACTTCGGCAACTCGGGCTCCGAGGCCAACGAGAAGGTCTTCAAGATGGTGCGCCAGATCGCGCACCGGCACCACGGCGGGCGCAAGTACAAGATCCTGTACCGCGAGCGCGACTACCACGGCACGACGATCGCCACGCTCTCGGCCGGCGGCCAGCCGCAGCGCAACGCCCAGTACGGGCCGCTGACGCCGGGCTTCGTCGAGGTGCCGCACTGCCTCGAGTACCGCAGCCAGTGGGGGGCGGTCGACAACTACGGCGAGCGCGCCGCGGACGCGATCGAGCAGGTCATCCTGCGCGAGGGCCCGGACACGATCGGCGCGATCTGCCTCGAGCCCGTGACCGCGGGCGGCGGCGTCATCACCCCGCCGCGGGGCTACTGGGAGCGCGTGCAGGACATCTGCCGCCGCCACTCGATCCTGCTGCACATCGACGAGGTCGTGTGCGGCGTCGGCCGCACCGGCAAGTGGTTCGGCTACCAGCACTACGGCATCAAGCCGGACTTCGTGACCATGGCGAAGGGCGTGGCCTCGGGCTACGCGGCGATCTCCTGCACGGTCACGACCGAGGCGGTGTTCGACCTGTTCAAGGACGACCCGAACGACCCGCTCTCGTACTTCCGCGACATCTCGACCTTCGGCGGCTGCGCCGGCGGCCCGGCGGCGGCGCTCGAGAACATGCGCATCATCGAGGACGAGCAGCTGCTCGCCAACACCCAGCGCATGGGCGAGCGGCTGCTCGCGAACCTGCGGGCGCTGCAGCAGCGGCACGCCGCGATCGGCGAGGTGCGCGGCCTCGGGCTCTTCTGCGGCGCCGAGCTCGTCAGCGACCGCAAGACGCGCGAGCCCGCCGAGGAGAAGAAGGTGCAGGCGGTGGTCGCCGACTGCCTCGCCAACGGCGTGATCATCGGCGCCACCAACCGCTCGCTCGCGGGGCTCAACAATACGCTGTGCCTGAGCCCGGCGCTGATCGCGTCCGAGGCCGACATCGACCGCATCACCGCGGCCATCGACGCGGCGCTCGGGCGCGTGTTCGGCTGAGCGGCGCGCCGGCCGGGCCGCTGCGCCGGCGGACCGGCGCGGCGACCGTGCGTCAGCGGACCTGGAACAGCGCCGCGTGCGTGGCCGGGTCGATGCCGGCGACGAAGTTGAGCGCATAGGTCCCGGTCGCGTAGCCGGTGGTCTGCAGGTTGAAGATGTAGCTCGCGCTCGCCGCGTCGTAGCGGAAGTCGAAGTCGGGGTTCGAGTTGCCGGCGTCGGCGAGCACCCCGGGCGCGTTGGTGCTCAGCTGCGTGACGCCGGTCGCGTGCACCACGATCGCGGCAGCCGAGACGTTGCGCCCGGCGCCGTCGCACAGCTGGATCTGGATCGGGTAGGTGCTGCCGCTCTTCTTCGCCTTGCTGGCGTCGTACAGCGGGTAAACGCCGAAGCTCACCGTGTAGGTCGTGGTGCGGCTCGCTGAGTTGCCGGCGACGTCGCGGGCGTTGACGGTGAAGGTCTGCGGCCCGGCGCTCGCCGTCGGGATGGCGGCGCCGTTCGCGACAGGGCCCTGGCAGCTGGCGACCCCGGAGCCGGCGTCGCTGCAGCTGTACTGCGCCGTGGCGAGCGCATTGAGCGGGTACAGGGAGCCGTTGGCGGGCGATGTGATGGTGACGTCGGGGGGTGTCTGGTCGGCGGTCGACGGCACCGTGAAGCGGACCGCATGCACCGCGCGCTGGCTGGCGCCCGACTCGTCGGAGTCGTAGACCACGAGCAGGTCTCCGCCCGGCAGCACCGAGACGTCGTCGAGCTCGGCATTGAGGCCGGCCTGCCAGGTCTGGCTTACGTTCCAGAGCCGGTTGGTGCTGAACTGGTAGAGCAGGATGTCCCCGCCGAACGGTCCGGGGCTGGTCGGGGCCGGGTGGTTCTCGAAGGTCACGAAGTCGCCGGCGATGCGCGGGT
>JAFEDP010000260.1 GCA_018241545.1 Pseudomonadota bacterium | reverse complement strand
CGAGGCGGCGCTTGCCGCGCTGGTCGCGGAGCGCCGGCCGGTCGCACTGGAGGTCAGCGTCGCGACGGGGAGCGGCACGCGGCGCCTCGAGATCCGCGGCGCCCCGATCCTCGAGCGCGAGGTGTTCCTGGGTGCGACGCTGCGGTCGAGCGACGTGACTGACCTGCGCGCGCTCGAGCGCGAGGTGCTGGACGTGGCTGCGCGCGAGCGCCACCGCCTGAGCAGCGACCTGCACGAGGGACTCGGGCAGGAGCTGACCGGGATAGCACTGCACCTGCGAGCGCTCTCGACCGCCGTGGAGCGCGGCAAGGCCGGCATCGAGGCGCTCATCCGGGAGGCGCTCGAACAGGTGGAGCAGGCGATCGCCACGACGCGCGACCTGGCACGCGGCATGTCGCCGGTCCAGATCGAACGTGGCTCGCTCGCCATCGCGCTGGCGCGGCTCGCGGCGGACGCGACCCGGCGGCTCGGCCTGCCGGTGTCGAGCCAGTCTGATCCACCCGACGTGCGCCTGGCCGAGGACGTCTCCGACCACCTCTACCGGATCGCCGCGGAGGCCGTCACCAATGCCGGCCGCCACGGCCGGTGCCGGACGATCGCCATCACGCTGCGCGTCGGCGCCGCAGCGATCGAACTGCGCGTGCAGGACGACGGAGTCGGGATGGCCGCGCGGTCGGACGCAGCCGAGGGGCTCGGACTCAGGATGATGCGGTACCGCGCGCGCATGCTCGACGGGGCGCTGCACGTCGAGTCGTCGCCGGGCGCCGGGACCCGGGTCTCGGTCAGCGTGCCGCGCGCCGCCGGCGGCTAGCGCGGCGAGGCGGTGGCGCGCCGGTCTGCCTCGCGCTCCGGCACGGGCGCAGGGCCCGGGAGCGTCGCGACGTTGACCGCGGCCGGATCGTCGCGAAGACGCAGGAACAGGCGCGCATCGCCGGGCCGGGGCACCGTGATCACCTCGGCGGAGAAGCTGTCCGGAACCGGCACCGCGGCGGAGAAGCGCTCGTCGTCGGCCACCGACTCGAGCAGGTAGAGGCGCTCGCCGGACAGCTCGCAGCGGCCGCCGTCGTCGGGGCACGCGACCTGCCGCAGCTCCGGCAGTCGCACCAGCACGCCGAGCGCCTGCCAGTCGCCGGCGACACCGCCCAGCACCAGCCGGTACTGCAGTGGACCGAACGCCGACGGCCCGAAGGCCGTCGACGGGATCAGCGTCGCGATCGCGACGTGCGCGTTCGCGAGCGTGAGGCCGCCGTGATGGACATCGAGCGTCGTCGCGAACGAACCGTCGGCGGCCGCCACTTCGATCGCGGCGTCGCGCGTGTACGCCATCGGCGCCTGGGCGCGCACCGCGAACGTGAACTTGCCGTCCGCGGCGATCTCCTCGCTGCTACCGAGCCGGATGTCGAGGCTGCCCACCGGCGGTACGCGCTGGACGGTGCGCGCGACCAGCTGGCCCCGCGGCCGGGGCCCGGCGACCGTGACCTCGAGCTTCAGCGTGCGACCATCCTTCAGCACCACCTCCGCAGTGCCCGCCTCGCCCGCCCGCAGGGCGCTCGCGGCGGCCGCGCTGAGCCGCAGTTCGTCGACGCCACCGGCCGAGGCCAGCGCCCCGGGCAGGAACTCGATGTCGCGGAACACGAGCTTCTCGACCTGCTCGAGGCGCGTGCCCTTCAGCACGCCCTCGGGATCGCCGGCGCGCAGCACGAAGCCCTCGAGGTGCCCGGCATCGACGTAGGCCCGCACCGTCAGCTGCTGCGGCTGCGGCTGCCCGTACTGGTGCACCTCAATGACGCGCTCGCCCGGACGCGCGCCGGACAGCCCGACCTTCACTTCAATGCGGTCCGGCTTGACGACGGTCCAGGCGACCTTGTCCTCGGTCCCGTCGGACTCGCGGATGCGCACATCCTCCAGGCAGAGCGCATTGCCGGAGACGAGGTGCACCGTGTCCTCGCGGCCGAGGACCAGTGCGGACTCGTCGCCCGGCGCCAGCGTCCACGCCCGCGACCGCGGGTTGGCGAGGCCGAAGCTCGGTCCCTCGAACCGGTCGAAGCCCCAGACACCGTGTACCGTCGCGCCGCGGCCCTCATCGACGTCCGGCATCGCGCCCGCGGCCGGGTCGACGACGAGGCCGCCGAGCGCCGGATCCGCATGCAGCGGCAGCGAGACGTGGCTGCCGTCGCGCGCCACGGTCTCGAGCGTCAGGCCGTGGGCGTAGTCGGTCGCGAACACGAGCGGCGCGCCCTCGACCGGCAGCACCAGCGGCCGCTTCTGCACGCACAGGGCGCTCTTCGCATCGACGTTGCGCAGCGGCGGCGGCTGCGGCGCCTCGACGGCCGGCAGGGCCGCCACCAGCACCGACTTGGGGTCGTGGAACGACGGCGGCGTGTTCAGCATCAGCGCCACGCGCTCGCCGCGCTGCGACGTCAGCGCCGGGATGTACTGGTACTGCGCCGTGTGGAACGTGTCCATCAGCCGGGCGATGTCGAGGATCGAGCCGATGTACGGCAGGTACGCACCCGAGTTCATCATCGACGTGCTGCCGGCCTGCATCGCGAGATCGCTGGCGGGCCCGGTCGTGAGCGTCGCCACCATCGAACGGCTGTGGCCGTCGCTCAGGATCAGCGATTCCTGGCCCTGCATCAGGCAGGCCGCCTGCAGCGCGGGCATGCGGCTGAGACACTTGTCATCGACCTTGATCGCGAGACTGCGCGCCAAGAGCGGCGCCGCGTCCTTGACCTTCGCCGGGTCGCGCGCGTCCACCTCGCGCAGTGCCGCGAGGAACCGGTCCAGCCGGGACCGGTCGAGCGCCGCCTGGTTGAGCTGCTGCGCGGCCCGCACGAAGGCGCCTGGCCGGCCCTGCACCGCGCTCCTGAGTGTCTTGAAGTCGCCGCCCGTCTCCGGCGCGAAGAACACCAGCAGCTGCTCGGCATCGGCCGGCACCGTCAAGCGCAGGCCCGCCTCGTGGCAGGGCTTCGCCCAGGTATTGCAGCGGAAGAACCAGTCATCTGGCGGCGGGTTGGTCGGCCCGCGCAGGAACGCCGCGACCATCAGGTAGTGCACGGACTGGCTCGCCGGGAGCTCCGGCTGGATCAGGAGCTGGTCCCCGGGGCGGAGGTTCGGCACCTGGGTCATCGGCAGCGTCGCAGCGCCGCGCTGGACCGTGACCGTGAGCGTCGGGCCCGCAAGGTCGAACGGCGCCGGATCGGCGGCCGCCCGCCCGCCCGGGAGGACCGCGAGCGCCGCCAGGGCGAGCCAGATGCGCGGAAGGAATCGCTGCGGCGTCAAGGGGTTCTGGCCTCGGTCAGGGTCGGGTCCGGGCGCGCATGATACCGCCGCCACCTGACGCATGGCGGACGCGGCCGGCGGCAGGGCCCACGTCCCCGCCACCCGATGTGCTCGCACCGCATCGGTTACGATCTCCCGGGATGGACCCGGCACCGCGCCTGTACGAGCTCGTTCTAGAGAATGGCCGCTCCGCCAGTCCCTTCGTCTGGCGGGTTCGCTACGCGCTCGCGCACAAGGGGCTTGCGTTCGAGTCGGTCCCGCTCGGACTGACGGACATCCCGACCGTGCTGGGGGGGCGCTTCCGGACCGTGCCGATCCTCGAGCATGGTACGACTGCGATGGCCGAGAGCTGGGACATCGTGCAGTACCTCGACCGCGCTTTCCCGCAGCGCCCGCTATTCAGCGGCCCCGCGGAATTGCAGATGGTCCGGCTGGTCGATACCTGGCTGCTGCTCGAGGTGGGTCGGCGCCTGCTGCCCCTGTACCTGCTGGACGTGCACGACGCGGCACGACCGGAGGACCGTGAGTACTTCCGCCGCAGCCGCGAGGCGTACTTCGGCGGCACGTCGCTCGAGGCGCTCGCGGCTGGCCGCGCGGCGCAGCTGCCCGCGGTGCGCGCGGCGCTCGAGCCGCTGCGCCTGCAGCTCGCGCAGGCCCCGTTCCTCGGCGGCACCGCACCGAACTTCGCCGACTACGTCGTGCTGGGCCTGTTCCAGTGGATCGGCAGTGTCTGCACGCTGCCGCCGCTCGCCGGCGACGACGCGGTCCTGCGCGGTTGGCTGGAGCGGGGCTTCGCGCTCTACGACGGCATCGGCCAGGACAACCGCCTGCGGCCGCTGTTCGAATAGCGCGGCGCGCCGCGGCCCGCTCAGTCCTCGAACACCGGCAGCTGCTGCTCGACGTGCGGCGCGACGCGCACGCGCCGTCGCCCCGCGGCGGCGCGCGCGCGATCCAGCGGTCCGCGCCGCTCCGCGGCCTCGGCGACCACGAGGTCCAGGTCGTCGAGTTCGATCCGTCGGTGCCGGCAGACCCAGATGGCTGCCTCCACCGAGAACAGGATCTCCTTGGCGGTGCGCGAGTAGACCGGTGTGCGCCCGTCCCACACCTCGACGCCGCCGTGGCGGCGCGCACGGAAGGCGCTGAGGTCGATGACGTTGGTCAAGGTCCGGTCTGCGTCGGGCATCGGGCGTTCCTCGGCGACGCGTGCTTTGTAGCGCGCGCGGCCGCGCCGGACTGCGACCGGCGTCGTCCCCGCGGACGTGCGCGTGCGACGCACTCGGCACTTCGCCGGGATTCCGGGATCGACGGACCGGCGGCTCGGGGTTCGGCGCGACCGTGACCCGGCGCTCGCGACACGGCGTCCGGGGGAATCCGACGGTCCCTCCGGGCGCGACAGACGTCTGCAGGCAATCCGGGCGTTTTGTCCTTCCTTACAGGTACTTCGCGCTTCGGCCAAAGCCAAT
>JAFEDP010000025.1 GCA_018241545.1 Pseudomonadota bacterium | reverse complement strand
TACCCGACCGTCGCGCACGAACACGCCGAGCGAGCCGTCCGGCCCGACCTCGACCTGGAACCGCGTGCCGACGTGGCGGACCTCGCCGACGGGTGTGGCGATCGCCAGCGTCCCCGCGGTGCCGCCCGGCGACACGGCGTCGACATACACGCGCCCGCGCTCGAGCCGGATCCGGTTCGGTGCGTCGAGCACGACCTGCGTGCCGCCGGCGATGCGAATGGAGTCGGGGCCCACGGTGAGCCACAGGTTGGCGGTCGGTTCCGTGTGGACGTCCGTTCCCGGCGTCAGACGCGCGCCGGCGGCGATGGGCAGACTGCGCGCCCCCGACCGTGCACTCACTTCACCCTGTGACTGGACGACCGTGGCCATCGCCGACGCCGCCGGCGCGCGCACGAGCCAGTATGCCGACCACGTGGCGGCTACCGCGACGGTCGCCAGTGAGGCCGCGACCAGCCGGCGGCGCAGCTGCGCATGACGTCGGTCCGCAACCGCCGAGCGCCACTCGCGGTGCACCGCGGCGCGCACGGTGTCCTCGATGGCCGGCCGCGGATCCGGCCGCCGACCGGCGCCCGCGATCAGGCGCCGGAGGTCATCGCCTTCGGCCGCATTCCGGCCCGGCCCGCGATCCGCGCCATTCATCGTCCGCTCCGCTGCCCCGCCGGGCTTGCTGCCGCGGTGGCGTTCGCCGGGGACGGCGCATTGGCGGCGGCATCGCGGAACGCGGCGCGCGCCCGGGCGAGCAGCGACTGTACCGAGATCGGCGACGCCGCGAGCCGGCGTGAGATCTCCTCGACCGTCAGATCCTCGAGGTACTTCAGCTCGAGGACCTGCGCGTAGTGCGGCGGCAGCCCGTCGAGCAGCTCGTGCACCCGCTGGGCGAGGTCTTCGCGCGCGTGGATCGCGGCCGGATCGAGGTCGCGCACCGCCTCCGCCGCCTCGTCGCCCCCGTGCCAGGCCGCCTCGTGTCCCTGCTCGGCCAGCTGGCGGGCCAGGTCGCGGCGCCGGCCCTCGCGCGACAGGTGGTCGAGCAGCTCGCGGCGCGCGATCTGGCAGAACCAGGTGAACAGCGAGGAGTCGCCGCGGTAGGTCTCGAGCCGCCGGACGCCGCGGATCAGGGCCGACTGCACGAGGTCGCGTGCCGCGTCCTCATCCCCGTCCACCCGCCGACGCAGGAAGCGGAAGATCCGCGGAAAGTAGTCGTCGAAGAACGCCCGGAAGGCGCCCTCGTCACCGGCCATCAAGCGTTGCACGAGCTCACGGTCCTCAGCGTGCGGATGAGGGTGGGGCATTACTTAGACCCTGGATCGGTACCGGAGCAATCGCCGGCGCGGCGTCGATTGGCCGCCGGTCGCCTGCCGGGGGGCCACGGCTGCTCATTATCCATGAACGGATGCCTACTCCTCTTCCCGACGTGCCGTGGTCGCCGGGCCCTCGTCGGCTGGCGAGGTGACTGAGCGTCGACGGGCACCAGCCGGTCGCACCGGCGGCGCTCCGTTCGGACCGTGCAGCATCAGCAGAGTTCGGTGGAGGCCCGGGCATCGTGCCACGCGCCGCCACCGGCGCGAGTGCCGGCGATGCCTCAGCGCGTCAGGTCCGCGTAGAGCCCGGTCAGGCGCTGCGGCAGCTCTTCGGGACGGCGGATGATGACAAATCCCTGCGCGCCGAAGACGTGCGGCAGGTAGGAACCGCCCTCCCGGTCGACCGTCACGCAGAAGGGACGCACGCCCCGCCCGCGGGCGGCGAGGATCGCCTGGCGCGTGTCCTCGATGCCATAGCGGCCCTCGTAGCGGTCGAGGTCGTTCGGCTTGCCGTCCGAGATGATCATCAGCAGCCGGCGCGCCGCCGGCTGCGGCTCGAGCAGCGCGGTGGCGTGGCGGATCGCGGCGCCCATGCGCGTGTAGAAGCCAGGTTTGATCGCGAGCAGCCGTCCGCGCACGGACGCACCGAAGCGCTCGTCGAACGCCTTGAGGCGCAGGAAGCGCACGTTGGAGCGCCGCACCGAGGAGAAGCCGCACAGCGCGAACCGGTCGCCGGTCGCCGCGAGGGTCTCACCGAGCAGCAGCAGGCCATCGCGGACGACATCGATGACCCGGTGCTCGCCCGAGACCCACGCGTCGGTCGACAGCGAGAGGTCAGCGAGCACGAGGCACGCCAGGTCGCGCTCGCGCCGGTCGCAGGCCTGGTAGACGTTCTCGGCGGCGATGCCGCGCCGCCAGTCGGTGGCCGCGCGCACCGCGGCATCCACGTCGATCTCCGGGCCATCCAGGCGGGCGCGGTTCCAGTGCCGCGCCGGCTGCAGCGCGGCGAACTGGCGTCGCAGGCGCATCGCGAGCGGACGCAGCCGCTCGGGCAGCCCGGCGGGCCGGGCGTCGCGCGGCAGCATCTCCTTGAGGCGCACGCGGTCGGCCTCGAGCACGCCGCGCCGGTGATTCCATTCGGGCAGCGGGATTCCGTCGCTGAGCGGCACGTCGTCCTCGGCAGCCGACGGCAGATCCAGGTCGAAGCGTACGCGCGAGGCTGCCGCCGTCGTGCCGGCCGCGAGCGTGACCTGGTCCAGGTCGCGCGCCGCCGCCCCCGGGTCGCGGTCGGGCTCGTCGTCCTCGGCGCGGTTCACCCGCACGTACTCGCCGATGGTGAGCAGGCTCTCGGCGCGGAAGCGCATCAGTATCCCGTCGCTGCGCCGCTCGTGCGCGACGCGTGTCGCGGCATGGGCCTCGCGGCGGCGATCCGCGGCCGGTGGTGCGGGTGGCTCGCCGGCCGGCGCCGGTGGGGCCGCGCTCCCGCAGGCTGACTCGCCGGCGGCGCGGGTCACGACCCACAGCGGCACCGGCCACTCCGGCGCCGGAGCCGGCGGGAACGCGTGCACCGCGCCGGGCTCCACGAGCGCAGCGCGGATGGCGGATTCCAGCGCCGCCTGCGCATCCGGCAGGCTCGCGGGGACGGGACGCGCGGCGAGGTGCGCCGCCACGAGCCGTCGGTAGAGCGGTGCGAGTCCCGGCCATTGCGTGAGCAGCCGGCGGGTCGCGTCCTGGTTCCCGATGCCCGGGTGGGTCCCCGGCGGAAGTTCGCCGAGGTAGGCGGCCAGCGCCGCTAGCCACACGTACAGCTCGCGGTTGCGTTCGCGCGAGGCGAATTCGGCAATCGTTCCGGGCAGCCGCAGCGCATCCGGCGAGCGCGCCGCCGGGGTCCAGCGTTCGCCGGTACCGGCGAGCCGCGCCAGCAGGCGACGCCGGGCGCCGTGGCGCACGCTCACCGCGGGCGCCACGCGCAGCGCGGGATCGCCGCCGAGCGCGCGGAACACGATGGCCACGTGCCGCCCGACCTCCTCGAGGTGCACGGCGGCTGCCGGATGCCGCTGCTCCGCCACGCGGGTGATGAACCGGTCCCACAGTTTGCCGACGGTTTCCTCCACGGCTACCTCCGCGGGCCCGCGGCGGACGGCCCAAAGCCCGCCTCGCGCTGCCGCGCCTGCTCGCCCGCCACCCACTCCAGCAGCGACCGGCCATCGGGCGCCTGGCGGGTCGTGCAGGCGGCGATGCATTGACCGCACTGCGTGCAGGCGAACATCCGGCGCTTGAGCGCCCGCGGCTGGAGCCGCATCGGGCACGCCTGCTCGCAGGCGAAGGCGCGCTCGGGCAGGCAGGTGGCGCAGG
The DNA here is from genome assembly GCA_018241545.1 of Pseudomonadota bacterium. Taxonomy (GTDB): domain Bacteria; phylum Pseudomonadota; class Gammaproteobacteria; order Steroidobacterales; family Steroidobacteraceae; genus CAIKZZ01. Next base: position 12,563 of record JAFEDP010000025.1, on the reverse strand, counting down.
CCGAACCGCGCTCGCGCTCGAAGCCGACCACGAGGGCGCGCCGGTTGCCCATCCACGCGATGCTCTGGAAGAGTCCGACGGCGCACGCGTAGCGGCAGAAGAGGTGGCGGCCGAGCAGGAACTCCGCGGTGAGCACAGTGGTGGCGGCCACGAGGAAGAGGGCATCGGGCCGCGCGAACTCGAGCCGGGCGATCTCGCCGTAGACGCGCGCCGGCGGCAGCAGGTACGTCAGCAGCACCACCGCCCAGGCCGCCGCGAAGCCCGCGGCGCAGAGACCCACCGCCACGCCCCACAGCCGGTTGCGCGGCGCGCGCCGGCCGTCGGCGCGCCAGCGGGCCGCTTCCCGGTCCCACAGGCTCTGCTTGCCGGTGGCGCGCTCGAGCAGCTGGTTGATGGTCTCGACCACCGAGAAGTGCGGGCACAGCCAGCCGCAGTAGACACGGCCCCAGCGCCAGGCGACCAGCAGGACGAGGGCCGCGAGGCCGAGCAGCGGCACGAACAGCCGCAGCAGCACCTGCGCCGCAGCTGTTGCGGCCCCCATCTCGCCGCCCAGGAACGGATCGATGCCGAGGCGCCACTCGCGCGTCACGAGCCACGCGTGTCCGGTCGTGAGGTCGTAGCGCAGCAGGTCGAAGCACGGCGCCAGCGCGAACAGCACGAAGAAGGCCGCCTGCGTGGCGCGGCGGCGGCGCTGGAGCCTGTCGGGCGGCGCGATCACGGCAGGAGGCGCGGGCCGATCAGCGGGAAGCGGAAGCTCTGGCCGGCCATCGCGCGGGCGAGGCCGAGGATCCCGAACAGCACCAGCGTCGAGTGCACGACGGTGAAGTACAGCACGACGACCACCCACAGGCTGCCACCGCGGACGAAGTCGTGCTCTGCGTGCACGAACAGCAGCGAGCTCGCGACGAGGGCGATCAGCGCCCCGCCGACGCCGCTGACCCAGAGCGTCTGGCGCAGGTGGTTGCGCACGAGTGGCGCGTCCGCGCGGCGCCAGTACCAGCCCAGCACGGCGAGCGCCACGAAGGCGAGGCCGGGCAGCACCGTCAGGTTCGCGAGGTAGAGGGCCTCGGCGGTCACGGCGACGGCGAGCCCGCGGGGAGCGGCGGCCACGGCCTAGCGCCCGAAGGTGGCTGCGACGATCTCCATCAGGGCCGCGGCCACCTCGGCGTCGTCGGTGAGCGCTTCGACGATGCAGGAGCGGCAGGCGCGCAGCGGGTCCAGCCCGTCGCGTATCAGAGCCGCGGCGTATACGAGCAGGCGCGTGCTCGCGGCCTCCTCGAGGTCCTGGTCCTTGAGCGTGCGAAAGGCATTGCCCACCGACACCAGCCGGCGCGCGAGGTCCGGGTCGACGCCGGTCTCGCCCTGCAGGATGCGCTCCTCGAGCGCCGGCTCCGGGAAGGCGAAGCGCAGCGACACGAAGCGCTGCCGGGTCGAGGGCTTGAGGCCCTTCATCAGGTTCTGGTAGCCCGGATTGAAGGACACCACCAGCATGAACGACGGCGGTGCCGACAGCACCTCGCCGGTGCGCTCGATCGGCAGGATCCGCCGGTCGTCCGCCAGCGGGTGCAGTACGACGGTCGTGTCCTTGCGCGCCTCGACCACCTCGTCTAGGTAGCAGATGCCGCCCTCGCGGACCGCGCGCGTCAGCGGGCCGTCGCACCACCAGGTGCCGCCGTCGCGGATCAGGTGCCGGCCGACGAGGTCGGCGGCCGTGAGGTCGTCGTGGCAGGCGACCGTGTGCAGCGGCAATCCGAGCCGCGCCGCCATGTGAGCCACGAAGCGGGTCTTGCCGCAGCCGGTGGGCCCCTTGATCAGCAGAGGCAGGCGGTTGTTCCAGGCGTGCTCGAACAGCTCGACCTCGTCGGCTGCCGGCGCGTAGAAGGGCAGGGCGACCTGCATGTCCATCAGCGGACTCCCGAGTAGTAGGCGACGCCGATCAGCGCGGCGACGAGCACCAGCCAGCCGACCAAGAGCAGCTGCCAGCGGGCCGGCGCCGCGCGCAGCTCCATGAACTCCCGCACGACCAGCACGCCCTTGGCCACGGCGAGCGCGAGCAGCAGCGGCACCGCCGATCGTGCGCGGACGGATTCCCCGCCGAGCCACCACGCGAACCCGGTGGCTCCCAAGAGCGCCAGCCAGGTCCAGGTGCCGCGGCGACGGCCCGCGAGTGCGTGGTTCATCGGTGGCTCAGCGCAGGAGGTAGACGAGCGGAAAGAGCACGATCCAGACGAGGTCGACCATGTGCCAGTAGGAGGCGCCGGACTCCAGGCCATTGAGGTTCGCCGGACCGTACGCGCCGGCACGGGCACGCAGCCAGAGCACGCCGAGCACGACGATGCCGAGCAGGACGTGCATGAAGTGAAAGAACGTCAGCGACAGGTAGAACATGTAGAACGTGCTGGTCGACAGGCTGATGCCGGCCGCAAGCTTCGCGGCGTACTCGCCGAGCTTGACGACGACGAAGCCAGCGCCGCAGGCGAGCGCCGCCAGCAGCCACAGGTCGATGCGGGAGCGCGCGCCGGCGCGCGCCGCGGCGACCGCCCGGTACACGCAGTAGCTCGCCGTCAGGAGCAGCACGGTGTTCCAGGCCCCGGCGGCGCGGTTCAGCGTCAGCTGCTCGGAGTTGAACTCCGCGACGTGGTGGGCGCGCGTGAAGGCATAGGAGAGGAAGAAGACGCCGAAGACCAGCAGCTCCGCGAGTATGAACACCCACACCGCGAGGTCGCCCGGCAGGCGGCGGTCGGCGGCGGTCGCCGGGACCGGCTGCAGCGACGTCAGCTGCGCGGCGTCGACGGCCACGTCATGAACTCCTTGGCGGCCGGCCCGGTACGGGCTCGAGCCGGGTCAAAAGAGGGGAGCCGGCCGTTGCCGGCCCCCCCAACCACACCCGACGCGGCGGGGGGGCCGCGCCATGGCAATACCGGGCGGGCGGCGCTCAGGCAGGCCGCTCATCACCCTTGATGAAGAAGCTCGCGACGTAGACCACGAGGCCGACCAGGAACACGACGCCCGTCCACTCGCGCATCCAGTAGAACAGCCCGATCTTCTCCTGCACCACCATGAAGGGCAGGGGAGTGTCCGACACGCGCTGCAGCCACACCTGCAGGATGCCGGCGGCGGTCAGGAACAGCGTGATGAACACCATCGAGATCGTCATCAGCCAGAACGACCACATTTCGACGACCTGCGCCCGCGGCGAGTTGCAGGGCCGCCCCCGCAGGATCGGCATCGCGTAGGAGATGATCGTCAGGACGACCATCACGTAGGCGCCGTAGAAGGCCATGTGGCCGTGTGCCGCCGTGATCTGGGTGCCGTGGGTGTAGTAGTTGACCGGGGCGAGCGTATGCAGGAAGCCCCAGATGCCGGCCCCGAGGAAGGACATCACGCCCGTGCCGAGCGCCCACAGGGTCGCGGCGCGGTTCGGGTGCTCGCGGCGGCGGCGGTTCACCATGTTGAACGCGAACACCGTCATGGCGAAGAACGGGATCGGCTCCAGCGCCGAGAACACCGAGCCCCACCACTGCCAGTACTCGGGCGTGCCGATCCAGTAGTAGTGGTGGCCGGTGCCGACGATGCCGGTGATCAGCGTCAGCGTGATGATCACGTACAGCCACTTCTCGATGACCTCGCGGTCGACGCCGGTGACCTTGATCAGCACGAAGGCGAGCAGTGCGCCGAGGATGAGTTCCCAGACGCCCTCGACCCACAGGTGCACCACCCACCACCAGTAGTACTTGTCGAGTACCAGGTTGCTGGGGTTGTAGAACGAGAACAGGAAGAAGATCGCCAGGCCCCACAGCCCGAGCAGCAGGATCGAGCTGATCGCGGTCTTGCGGCCGCGCAGGACCGTCATCGTGATGTTGAACAGGAAGGCCAGGGCGACCACGACGATCCCGGCCTTGGTCGGCAACGGCTGCTCCAGGAATTCGCGGCCCATCGTCTGCACGATGTTGTTGCCGGAGAGTTCCGCGAGACGGGCGTACGGCATCGCGAGGTAGCTGAGGATCGTCAGCGCCCCGGCGACCAGGAACACCCAGAACATCGCCCGGGCGAGCTTCGGGCTGTAGAGCTCGGTCTCGGATTCCTCGGGCACGAGGTAGTACGCGCCGCCCATGAAGCCGAACAGCAGCCACACGATCAGCAGGTTCGTGTGGACCATGCGGGCGACGTTGAACGGGATCGCCGGGAACAGGAAGTCACCGACGACGTACTGCAGGCCCATGATCAGGCCGAACAGGATCTGGCCCACGAACAGGCCGATCGCGGCGACGAAGTAGGGCTTCGCGGCCGCCTGGGACTTGAACTGCATCTGGGGCTCCTGGAATCGAAAGGGTGCGGGGCAGGGCGCGGCCGGTTCAGCCTTCGTCGTTCGGCGGCCAGTGGTTGGTGTTGATCTCGGAGGCGTACTTCAGGAAGGCGACCAGGTCATCGAGGTCGCTGTCGCTGAAGTTGAACTGCGGCATCTGGCGGCGCCCCTCGGCATGGGTCGGCTGCGCCTTGATCCAGGCCTTGATGAAATCGGGCCCGCGACGCTTGTAGACGTTGCCGAGCTCAGGCGCGAAGTAGGCGCCCTCGCCCAGCAGCGTGTGGCAGCCGATGCAGTCGTTCGTTTCCCACAGGTTCTTGCCGTGTACGACCGCCGGCGTGATCGCCGCGCGGTTGTCCCGCTTGGGAAGCACCGACTGCGTGTCGAAGGTCAGGGCGAGGAACAGCAGGAAGAAGAAGACGGTGCCGCCATAGAAGATGTTCCGGGCCATCGACTTCGTAAACGTCTCGCTCATGAGCTACTCCACGTCAGGGGACCGCCGGACTCGGGCGCCGCGCATCCTCGCCGAGGCGCACCGGTCGGGCCTTGACGCCGATCAAGCCGAACCGGCGTCCCGATAGGTATTGACCGAAGGGCCGCGCCGGGCGCGTTCGGGTTTGGCAGCGGTCGTTCACGGGGCGAGGCAGGGCCTCGCCCGGAACGCCGGGCCTGCGCTCGGCGGGAACGGCGCGTGGGCGGACCGGTGCTGCGCGCCGCCGGTGGTCGGCGCGGACGCGGCGTCAGCTGAGGCGCTGGCGGATCAACTGCCCGTTGACGACCAGGATCCCGAGCAGCACGAGACCCGCCCCGGCCGCGAAGCGCGCGTCGATGGGGTCGTGCAGCAGCGCGCCGCCGGCGAGCACGCCGAACAGCGGCGTCAGCAGCGTCAGCAGCATCAGCCGCGAAGTCAGGTACTGACGCAGCAGCCAGAACCACAGCAGGTAGCTGCCGATCGAGATGGCGAGCGTCTGGAAGAGCAGTGACAGCAGCGCCGCGACCGAGAGGACCACGCGCGCCTGGCCGGTGGCCGCGGCGTACGCGTACAGCAGCGGGCCAGCGAGCCCCACCTGGTAGAGCACGGTCTTGGCGGTGGAGCCCGCCCCGACCCGGCCGCGACGCAGCACCACGTTGGTCAGGCCCCAGGCGGCACCGGCGAGCAGCGCCAGGCAGTCGCCGAGGATCAGCTCCGCGACCGGCCGGTTGCCCGGCCCGACGAACGCCACAGCGATGCCGATGAACGCGGCGCCGATGCCGGACCACTGCGCCGGTCGCAGCCGTTCGTCCGGCAGGAACTGCACGCCGAGCGCGGTGAAGATCGGTGCCGTGTACAGGAACACGATCGTGTGCGCCGCGGTCGTGTGTGCGAGCGCCTGTCCGACCAGCAGGAACTCGAGCGTGAACATGAGGCCGAGCAGCACGCCGCTTCGCAGCGTCCCGTCGCGGAACGCGCCAGGGCCCTCGCGCTTCAGCACCCAGACGCCGAAGAACAGCGCCGCGCACGCGAAGCGGATGGACAGCTGCAGCACGGGTGCGATGTCGCCCGCCACGGCCTTCATGACGACCTGCTGGACGCCCCAGACGAGGCACAGCACGAGCACGAGGCCCACGGCGCGGGTGTCAAGCGGTCGGCGGGTCGGCGGTGGCGCCGGACGCGTCTCGGTCATCGCGGGTTCTTGTCGTGGCGGGGGGCGACAGCGTAGCGAATCCGGGCCGGCCGTGGTGGCGCGGCGTGCGGCGACGCGCGTCCGGCCCGGCCCCGCGCACGCGGTCGTCTTAGCGCGGCGTGCCGATCACCTCGGGCAGCCGCGGGACCCGGCCGGGGTGGCCGTAGCTCAGCCCGTAGCCGTGCGCGAACAGCGGGGGCGCCTGCTGCGCCGGGCCGGCCGCCAGCGGCGGCAGCAGGGCCACCGACGGCCAGTCGAAGGGCAGGGTCCCTGCGAAGTCGTGGCGCGGCTGGCCGTCTGCGGTCCCGATCAGCACGTCCGCGACGCCACCGCCCTCGGTACCGGGCAGCCACGCGGCGACGAAGGCGTCGCTCGCGTTGATCTCCTGGTTCACCCACAACGGGCGGCCGGACAGGAACACCGAGACCACCGGGATGCCAAGACCCTTCAGGAAGCGGATCTCGTCGAGCGCCATGCGGGCGTTGTAGATGGCGAGCTTGAGGTCGCCCTGCATCTCCGCGTACGGCTTCTCGCCGTAGACCACCACGGCGACGTCCGGCTTCGGGCTGCCCTCGCTGTCGCGCGCCTCGACGAGGGTTCCGCCGCCGGCGCGGATCGCGGCCTTGATGCCCGCGAAGATCGATTCGCCATTGGGGAAATCGGACTTCCGGGTGTCCGCCCCCTGCCAGGAGATCGTCCAGCCGCCGCACTGCGCGCCGATGTCGTCGGCCGCGAGGCCCGTGACCAGCACCCGGGCATTGGCGCGGATCGGCAGGACGCCGTCGTTCTTGAGCAGCACCAGCGACTTGCGCACGGCCTCGCGCGCGGTCGCACGGTGCGCCGGCGAGCCGAGCAGGTCGAGACGCCCCTCGTACGGCCGCTCGGCGTCGAACAGCCCGAGCCGCAGCTTCACGCGCAGGATGCGACGCACCGCATCGTCGAGGCGCGCGGCCGGGATCGCGCCGCTTCTCACGTCGGCGACGGTGTTGTCGTAGAGGCGCTTCCAGCCGTAGGGCGCCATGAGCATGTCGACGCCGGCGTTGAGCACGGCGGCACAGTGGTCGCGAAAGCAGCCCGGCAGCTGCGCATGGCCGTTCCAGTCGCCGACCACGAAGCCGTCGAAGCCCATGCGCTCCTTCAGCACCCGGGTGAGCAGGTCCGCATTGCCGTGCATCTTGGCGCCGCGCCAGCTCGAGAACGACGCCATGACGGTCAGCACGCCGGCATCAATCGCCGCCGGATAGCCCGCGGCGTGCTCGCGGATGAGCTCGGCCTCCGCGATGCGGTCGTCGCCCTCGTCGCGACCCTCGAACGTGCCGCCATCGCCGAGGAAGTGCTTGGCGGTCGCGGCCACGTGCCCGGCCTGGATCGCATTGCCGGACGCCGCTGTGCCCTGCAGCCCCTCGACGTAGGCGGCGGCGAAGCGGGCGATCAGCGCCGGGTCCTGCGCGAAGCCCTCGTAGCTGCGCCCCCAGCGCACGTCGCGCGGGTTCGCGAGCGTCGGCGCGAAGGCCCATTCGATGCCGGTGGCGGCGACCTCCTCCGCGGTGGCGCGAGCGACGCGCCGGGCGAGCTCGCTGTCGTGCGTGGCCCCGAGGCCGATGTTGTGCGGGAAAATCACCGCGCCGACGATGTTGTTGTGGCCGTGCACCGCGTCGATGCCGAAGATCACCGGGATCGGCACGTGGCCGGGCCGGGCCTCCACGGACACGGCGCGGTAGGCGCGCACCAGGTCGAGCCAGGCCGACGCGGGCGCGCGCTCGTCGCCGTGAACGCCGGAGTCGCCGCCCGCCAGTACCGACCCCAGCGGGTAGCGGCGCAGGTCGTCGGGCTCGACCGCGCTGATATCCGACTGGATGACCTGACCGACCTTCTCCTCGACGCTCATGCGCGCCAGCAGCTCCTCGACGCGCGCCTCGATTGCGGGAGTGCGCAGTGCCGGGCTGCGGGCCGACGGCCACGCCTCCGGGTGCACCGGATCATGCGCGATCGCCGGCGAAGCGAGGAGCGCGCCGAGGAGCAGCGCCGCGAGCGGCGACGACACGTCGCGAACGGTGGGGGAGCAGGGTGTCATAGGGTCACTCGGGTACTTCCCTCTCCCGTCACGCACGACATCGCGGCCAAGGGGACGGTGCATGCCCCGCGGTGTTCCGGGCGCATCGTACCCGGTCGCGGAACGTTCGACTGTGCTCCTCGGCTCCGCAGCAGAAGGCGGGTCGTGCTAGTGTGCGCGCCGCGGGCCGGCGCGAGTGCGGCGGCGCTCTGCCGGCGCCCGCGCCGGCGCCGCCTGCAGGCCGGTGCACAGGCCGCGGTCGACTCCGGCTTCCCTCACCGCCTGGAACGCCGGTGCCGCAGGGGCTTGCCCGCGGGCGACCGCGCGAACGATACATCGGTCGACTGCCGCGCTCGCGGCAATGGCTTCGGGACGGACCTCACAGGGGGGCTTCTTGATGGACGACTCGGCGACAGCTGCGCCCTCACGCCCGGGCCGTTCGCTCGCGATCCTGACCCTGCTGTTCTTCATGTGGGGCCTCATCACCTCCTTGAACGACATCCTGGTTCCGCACCTCAAGGCGATGTTCAGCCTGAGCTACGTCGAGGCCTCGCTCGTCCAGTTCTGCTTCTTTGGCGCGTACTTCGTCGTGTCATTCCCGGCCGGGTTCGTGGTCGAGCGCATCGGATACCAGCGCGGGATCGTGCTCGGACTCGTCGTCGCCGCATTCGGCTGCCTGCTGTTCTATCCGGCGTCGAATCTGCGCCAGTTTCCGCTGTTTCTCGGCGCACTGTTCGTTCTCGCCGCAGGCATCACGGTGCTGCAGGTTGCCGCGAATCCGTTGATTGCCGTGCTGGGGCCGGCCGAAACCGCACCCAGCCGCCTGACGTTGACGCAGGCCTTCAACTCGCTGGGCACCACGATCGGCCCGTACCTCGGCGCACTGCTGATACTCGGCGCAGCAAGTGGCGCGCAGGCGGTGCAGGGTCCCTACGTCGGTCTCGCCGCGCTGTTGCTGGTGATGGCGGTCGCGATGCAGCGCGTACGGCTGCCGGCAGCGGCCGCGGCGAATGGCGCGGTCGAGGAGGACGATGCGGCGGCCTACGACTCGATCTGGCAGGCGCGGCACCTCGTGCTCGGTGCGGTCGCGATCTTCTTGTACGTCGGCGGTGAGGTTGGGATCGGCAGCTTCCTCGTCAACCTGATGCACCAGCCGGACGTCGCGGGGCTGTCGACCGATGCGGCCGGCAAGTTCGTGTCACTGTACTGGGGCGGGGCGATGGTCGGGCGCTTCCTCGGATCGGCGGTTCTGGCCCGGGTTCCGGCGGGGCGCGTGCTGGCCGTGAACGCCCTGGTCGCAGCGGGTCTGATCGTACTGGCGGTCGCGCTTCGCGGCGTGGTCGCCATGTGGGCGCTGCTTGCGATCGGCCTGTTCAACTCGATCATGTTCCCGACGATCTTCACGCTCTCGATCAAGGGCCTCGGAGCGCGCACCGGCGAGGGCTCGGGGCTGCTCTGCATGGCCATCGTCGGCGGTGCGCTGTGCCCGGTGGCGCAGGGCTGGGTCGCGGACCAGCACGGACTGCTCGCGTCTTTCGCGATCCCGCTCGTCTGCTACCTGTACATCGCCTACTACGGCGTCCGCGGATCGCAGCGGCAGCGCGCTGCCGTGGCGCGCGCGGACGCATGAGGCCCCCGCGGCCTGCTGCGTGGCTGCACAGGAGCCGCGGCCGCATCGATGCCCGGCGCGTCACTGGCCTCCGGCAGGGGTGGCGCGGTAGATTGAAAGGCGCAGCGCACGCACACCGCGAACGCCGGCGCGGCGAACAAATCGGGGAACATCGCGTGGTCAGACACTTTGGCTCGGAAATCCGGCATCGATTCGCCGGACTCGCGTGCTTCGTCCTGCTGGGCCTGGCGGCGGCCGGGTGCCGGCCGGCTGCGGCACCGCCGACGGCCGCGGCTGGCCGCGTTGACGCCACGCGCCTCGCGGCGGCCGGGCAGGAGCCGGAGAACTGGTTCACCGCCGGACGCGACCAGGACGGCACCTACTACTCGCCGCTCAAGCTGATCGATGCGGGCAACGTCGCACGCCTCGGCTTCGCCTGGGAGTACGACCTCGGCACCCCGCGCCGCGGCCAGGAAGCGACGCCGATCGTAGTCGACGGCACGATGTACACCTCGGGGACGTGGGGCTACGTCTACGCGCTCGATGCCGCGACCGGGGCGGAGCGCTGGCGCTACGACCCGCACGCAGCGCCGGCGGCGGCGCGCAACCCGTGCTGCGACCTCGTCAACCGCGGCGTGGCGGTGTGGAAGGGCCGTGTCTACGTGGCCGCCGTCGATGGCCGCCTGCATGCCGTCGATGCGGCCAGCGGCCGCAAGCTGTGGGACGTCGACACGATCGTCGACCACGCGCTGCCGTACTCGAGTACCGGCGCGCCGCAGATCGCGGGCGCCGTCGTCGTGATCGGCAACAGCGGCTCCGACATGGGGCGGCGCGGTGTGCGCGGCTACGTTTCCGCCTACGACCTCGAGACGGGGGCGCTGCGCTGGCGCTTCTATACGGTGCCGCCGGCGCCCGGCAAGCCGCTCGAGCACCCGGAGCTCGAGGCGGCCGCCAAGACCTGGGACCCGAAGCGCGGGGCGGACTACCAGGGTGGTGGCACGGCCTGGGACGCGTTCGCGTACGACCCGGCGCTGGATCTCGTCTACTTCGGCACGGCCAACGCCGCGCCCTACGACCTGCGCGAGCTCGGCCCGTCGCGGCTCGACAGCCTCTACACGGCGAGCATCCTCGCCGTGAACGCGACCACCGGCCGGCTCGCGTGGTACTACCAGACGACCCCGCACGACCACTGGGACTACGACGCGGTGCAGAAGCTCGTTTTCGCGCAGCTGACCATCGATGGCCAGCCGCGCGCGGTGCTGATGCAGGCGTCCAAGAACGGCTTCTTCTACGTGCTCGACCGCCGGAGCGGTGAGCTGCTGTCCGCCGAGCCGTACACCTACGTCACCTGGGCGTCGGGCGTCGACCGCAAGACCGGGCGGCCGATCCTGAACCCGAAGGGCGAGTGGTACACCGGGCTCAAGAACGTGTACCCGTCGTGGGCCGGCGGCCACACGTGGAACCCGATGTCGTACAGCCCGGCGACGCACCTCGTGTACATCCCCGCGCTCGACGTCCCCAACCTGTGGGTGAACCTCAAGTCCAGTGGCGGCGCGGTGAAGTATCTCGACGGGTACTTCACCGCCAATGGCATCATCCCGGACGACGCCTACGACGCGGCGGGGCTCAAGGAGCTGTTCGGCCCGTTGCCGGAGCGCAAGGCGCTCGAGCGCGAACGGCCGGGCAAGCTCGTGCGCGAGCTGCTGCGCGCCTGGGACCCGGTGGCGCACAAGGTCGTCTGGGAGCAGGAGACCTCCGCCGGCATCCGCGGCTACGACGGCGGCGTGCTGTCGACAGCGGGCAACCTCGTGTTCCAGGGGCGCGGTTCGGGAGAGCTGTGGGTGTACGCCGCCGACACCGGCGCGGTGCTCAAGAAGATCCAGACCGGCAGCCACATCATGGCGGCCCCGATGACCTATGCGGTCGGCGGCGTTCAGTACGTCGCCGTCCAGGTCGGCTACGGCGGCGCGGCGATGACCGCGGGGCCGGTCCCGCCGAGCAGCGCGGCGGCGACCTACGAGAACAAGAACCGCATCCTTGCGTTCCGGCTCGACGGCGGTGCGGTGCCGACGCCGGCGAAGCTCGAGCCCGTTGTGTTCGAGGAGCCGCCGCACCAGGACGTCAAGCCCGCGCGCCTGCACCGGGGCGAGGTGCTGTTCGTGCAGGAGTGCTCGCGCTGCCACACCTTCGGCATCAGCGTGACCCCCGACCTGCGGCGCCTGACGACCGCGCAGCACTCGGTGTTCAACGACATCGTGCTGCGCGGCGCGGTGGCCCCGACCGGCATGGAGAAGTTCGACGACATCCTGAGCGAACAGGACGCGGACGACATCCATGCCTACCTGATCGACGAGGCGTGGAAGGCCTACCGGGCGCAGCAGGCGGAGCGGGCCCGGGCGGGACATCCTTAAGCCGCGGGCGGCGCGGCGCCCGCCGGCGGCCCGACGGGGGCGGTCCCGTCGGTCGCGCCGCGCGAATCTGTCGTTCGCGGACGGCGCACGTCGACGGTGCTACGGTGGCGCCCCCATTCGGATGTCACCGTGGAGGCCCCCATGAAGCTGTACTACTCGCCCGGCGCGTGCTCGCTGTCGCCGCACATCGTCGCCCGGGAGGCGGGCATCGCCCTGCAGCTCGAGAAGGTCGACCTCAAGAGCAAGAAGACGGCCGGCGGCGCTGATTTCGCCGCGCTCAACCCCAAGGGCTACGTCCCGGCGCTGCAGCTCGACGACGGCGAGGTGCTGACCGAGGGTCCGGCGATCACGCAGTACCTCGCCGACCAGAAGCCGGCGTCCGGCCTCGCGCCGCCAGCCGGTACGCTCGCGCGCTACCGCCTGCAGGAGATGCTCACCTACATCGGCACCGAGATCCACAAGTCCTACAGCCCGCTGTTCAACCCGGCGACCGCTCCGGCCGTGCGCGCGGCCCGCCTCG
>JAFEDP010000259.1 GCA_018241545.1 Pseudomonadota bacterium | reverse complement strand
ACGGCGAGGTCGCGGCGCGCGGCGACCAGGGTACGGCGCGCGTCGGATCCGAGCGCTTCGCGCTCGACCTGCCGCGGTTCCTGCGCGGGCCGGTCGGCGCCGACCGGGTATCGGCCCGGCTCTCGTGGTGGTGGCGCGCCGACGGCTGGCACGTCGCCGCCGACGACGTGGCGACGCGCTCGCCGGACGGCGAGGCGGAGGGCTCTGCGCGCCTCTGGCTGCCGACCGATCCCGAGGAGTCGCCACGGCTCGTGCTCGACTTCAAGGTGCGCAACGCCGATGCGCGCGCCACCGGCCGGTACCTGCCGCGCTCGATCTCGCCGAAGACGCTCGACTGGCTCGACCACGCCTTCCTCGCCGGGCGCGTGCCCGAGGCGCGGCTCGAGCTCGCCGGCGAGACCCGCCGCTTCCCGTTCCGCGACGGCGGCGGGCTGTTCCGCGTGCGGCTGCGCTACGAGGGGCTGCGGATCCACTACCAGGAGGGCTTCGCCGACATCGAGAACGCGACGGGCGAGGCGCAGTTCCTCAACCAGGGCTTCAGCGCGGCGGGCGGCAGCGCGCGCATCGGCGGACTGGCTATCGCGGTGCAGGACGTCGCGATGGCGGACTTTCGCGACGCCGAGCTCGTCGCGCGCGCCCGCGCCGAGGGCGACGCGGCCGACGCGCTGCGCTTCCTGCAGGGCTCGCCGGTCGGGCCGAAGCTCGGCGAGTTCTTCATGAAGGTGACCGGGCAGGGCCCGCTGAGCGCCCAGGTGGCGCTCGACCTGCCGTTCCGCCAGTTCGCGCAGCGCCGGATCAACGTCGACGGGCGCATCGAGCACGCCAGCGCGCGCATCCCCGGGCTCGACGACGAGTTCCACGAGCTCGCGGGGACCTTCTCGCTGCACGACCGCGAGCTCGACGTGCCGCAGCTGACCGGCACCGTGCTCGACGGACCGCTCAAGCTGCGCGCGCGCACCATCGCCGGCGCCTCCGGCCTCGCGGGCGACCGCCTGCTGCTGGTCGAGGGCAGCGGCCGCGCCGCCGCGGCGCGCCTGCAGCCGCTGCTCGGCATCACGCGCGGTCGCTGGCTCGTCGGCGGGATCGACTGGCGGCTGCAGGCGCGCCTGCCGCGCCTCGAGTGGCGGCCGCCGCCCGTGCCGCCGCCGGCCGATGCGCCGCCGGACGCGGTGCCCGAGGTGCGCGAGGTCGAGATCCGCTCGCTGCCGGTCGCGATCCACCTGGAGTCGACCCTCGCCGGGCTCGAGGTCAACCTGCCCGAGCCGCTCGCCAAGGACGCGGACGAGGCCCGCCCGCTCAAGCTCGACCTCACCGTCGACCCGGGCCTCGCGGCCGATGCGCCGCGCCCGCCGCCGGCGTACCGACGCCGCGACCTGCCGCGTCCGCCGACCGTGCTGGCGCGCGTCGGCCTCGGCACCGACAGCGGCGCGCTCGAGTGGCGGCGCGACGAGGACTGGCACCTTGCGCGCGGCACGCTGCGCCTCGGCGGCCCCGGGGCGCAGCTGCGCGATTCGCCGGGCGTCTGGCTCGAGGGGCGCACCGAGGAGTACGACCTGTCGGCCTGGCTGCGCGTGCGCCTGTCCGACAGCGCGAGCCACGGCATCTCCGACGTGCTCAAGGGCGGCACGGTGGCCGTCGCGCGCTTCGGGATCTTCGGCTTCCGCTTCCCGGACGTGACGCTGACGCTCGAGGGACGCGGCGAGGCCTGGCACGCGGTCGTCGACGGGCCGTCGGCCCGCGGCAACCTGGTCGTGCCCTGGCAGATCCCGGGCGGCGAGCCGCTGACGCTCGACATGGACCGCCTGGTGATCGGCGAGCGCGCCACCGGCGACGGCAGCGACCAGGACAAGAGCGACCCGACCCAGCTGCCGGCGATGGCGATCCGGGTCCGCAACCTCGAGATCCAGAAGCGGCGCTTCGGCTCGCTGGAGGCGCACCTGTCGCGCACGGCCGAGGGCCTGCAGCTCGACCGTGCGACGCTGAAGGGCAACTCCTTCGAGGCGAGCGCCCGCGGCAGCTGGGTGCTGGCCGGCAACGGCCAGACCACGACCATCAACGTCACGCTCGACAGCACCGACCTGCTCGACACGCTGAGCGCGTGGGGCTTTGCGCCGACGCTGACCGGCAAGGCCAGCCATGCGGTCGCGGAGTTCCGCTGGAAGGACGGCCTCGACGGCGACGTGTTCGGGCGCCTGGCCGGTCACGCCAAGATCTCGGTGGACCAGGGCCAGGTGATCTCCGTCGACCCGGGCGCCGGACGGGTGCTCGGGCTGCTCTCGGTCGCGGCGCTGCCGCGGCGCCTGACGCTGGACTTCAGCGACCTGACGGAGAAGGGCTTCGCGTTCGACTCGATCCACGGCGACTTCGACTTCCGCGACGGCAATGCCTATACGACCAACCTGGTGCTGAAGGGGCCCGCGGCCGAGATCGGCGTCGTCGGCCGCACCGGCATCAAGGCCCGCGACTACGACCAGACCGCCAAGGTGACCGGCCACTTCGGCGGGCCGCTGGCCGCCGCCGGGGCGCTCGCGGCGGGGCCGGCAGTCGGTGCCGCGCTGCTGCTGTTCTCGACCGTGTTCAAGGAGCCCCTGTCGGGCCTCACGCGCGGCTACTATCGCATCACCGGGAGCTGGGACCAGCCGAAGGTGGAGCGCATCGGCGCGACCCAGGCGAAGGAGGCCGCCGAGAGCGCCGCCGCGGAGGCCAACCCCGAGGCGAACCCCGGGCCGACGCCGGAGTCGAAGCCGGAGCCGACGCCCGAGGCCCAGCCGCCGGTGAAGCCGGAGGCGACGCCGGCATCGCCGCCGGCGCCGACGCCCGAGCCGACCCCGGCGCCCAGCCCCGACCCGGCCGGGCCGAAGGGCCCGGCCCTGGGCCGCTGACCGGTCCTGCCGTGAGGAGCCGCTGATGACGATCGTTGCCGCCGTGCAGATGACTTCCGGTCCGGACGTGCCGGGCAATCTCGCCACCGCCGGGCGGCTGCTCGAGCACGCGGCCGCAGCCGGTGCGCGGCTGGTGCTGCTGCCCGAGAACTTCAATTTCATCGGCCGCCGCGACACCGACAAGCGCGCGGTCGCCGAGGCGCCGGGCCAGGGCCCGACGCAGGACTTCCTCGCCGCGACCGCGCGCCGCCTCGGCCTCTGGATCATCGGCGGCACCCAGCCGCTCAGGAGCGGGGCCGAGGACGGGCGCGTCACCAACACCTGCCTCGTGTACGACGCGGGCGGCGCGTGCGTCGCGCGCTACGACAAGATCCACCTGTTCGACGTCGACGTGCCGGGCAAGCCCGGCGAGACCTACCGGGAGAGCGCCCACGTCGCCCCGGGTCGCGACGTCGTGGTCGTCGACACGCCCGCCGGGCGCGTCGGGCTCTCGGTGTGCTACGACATGCGCTTCCCGGAGCTGTACCGGCGCCTGTCGGCCGCCGGTGCCGAGATCCTGGTCATGCCGGCGGCGTTCACCGTGCCGACCGGGCGCGCCCACTGGGAGACGCTGCTGCGCGCGCGCGCCGTCGAGAACCTGTGCTACGTGGTCGCGGCGGCGCAGTCGGGCGTGCACCCGCACGGCCGCGAGACCTACGGCGACAGCCTGATCGTCGACTTCTGGGGGCGCGTGCTGACGCGCCTGCCGCGCGGCTCGGGCGTCGTCACCGCCACGGTGGACCTCGCGGCGCTGAAGCGCGTGCGCGGCGAGTTCCCGGCCCTCCAGAACCGCGTCCTCAGCTGCTGACGGGAGTCCCATGGCCGCTCTGCCCCAGTTCGACGATCCGCTCGTGATCGCCCGCCACAGCCTGCTGGAGCCCGCCGGGCTCGACCTCGCACGGCTCGAGCGGGTGCTCGGACACCTGCACGAGCACGCGCTCGACGAGGCGGAGCTCTACCTGCAGCTGTCGCGCGACGAGACCTGGGCCCTCGAGGACGGCATCGTCAAGGAGGGCAGCCACAGCATCGACCAGGGCGTGGGCGTGCGCGCGATCAGCGGCGAGCGCACCGGGTTCGCGTACTCCGACGAGCTGTCGCTGCCGGCGCTCGAGGAGGCCGCACGGGCGGCGCGCGCGATTGCCCGCGCCGGCGGCGCGGCGCCGGGCAGCCCGGGCCTGCGGGCCGCGGGCGCGATCACCGGCCACCGGCTGTACCTGCCGGCCGACCCGATCGTCACGGTGCCGGACGCCGACAAGGTCGCCTTCCTCGGCAGCCTCGACCGCGAGGCGCGCCGCCTCGACCCGCGCGTCAAGCAGGTCATGGCGAGCCTCGCCGGCATCCATGAGGTCGTGCTGATCGTGAACTCGGCGGGCGTGCTGGCCGCGGACGTGCGCCCGCTGGTGCGGGTCAACGTCAGCGTCATCATGGAGGATGGCGGCCGCCGCGAGCAGGGCTACGTCGGCATGGGCGGGCGCTACACGCTCGCCGAGCTCATCGCCAACCCCGAGGTCCGCGACCTGCCGCGCCAGGCAGTGCACGCGGCGAGCATCAATCTCGAGGCGGTGCCGACCCCGGCCGGCACGATGACGGTGGTGCTCGCCGGCGGCTGGCCGGGCGTGATGCTGCACGAGGCGGTCGGCCATCCGCTCGAGGGCGACTTCAACCGCAAGGGCACGTCGGCGTTCTCCGGACGGCTCGGCGAGACCGTGGCGAGCCCGCTGTGCACCGTGGTCGACGATGGCACGCTGGCACGCCGCCGCGGCTCGCTCAACGTCGACGACGAGGGCACGCCGACCCGCTGCACGACGCTGATCGAGAACGGCGTGCTCAAG
>JAFEDP010000258.1 GCA_018241545.1 Pseudomonadota bacterium | reverse complement strand
CGTGCCGCCGGTGATCGCGAGCGCGGTCATGACGACGCTGCCGCCGTCCGGCACGGCGCGCAGGTAGTGGCCGAGGATCGGGCCGAGCGTGTAGCCCATGAACCCGGTCAGCGCGAACACGAGCGCAACGCTCCAGGCGCTGTTGCGCAGCCGCTCGATCGCGAACAGCAGCCCGTAGTAGCCGACGAGGGTCAGCAGCAGACCCGGGTGTGGCAGGCGGAGCGTCATCGCGCCGGCGGCGGTCGCGGCGCTGAACAGCAGCGTCGCCGACAAGAGCAGGTAGGTGTTGCGCAGCACCCGCTGGGCGCCCGCCGAGGTGGCGGCGGGGGTGACGACGGTTCCGTCGCGGGTGATCACGGTGATGGGCGGTTCGCGGTCCATGGCGCTCCTTCTGGGCGGCTCGGGCGCAGTGTAACTGAGGCGCCCCGACGGGAATTCAAGGCGGACGCGGGTTTGCGGCAAGTCGCGGCCACAACCCCTTGAACCACAGACCGTTTCCGGTGAGGATCGTTCCCGAGCGGCCGGTCGGCCGGGGGGACGAGCGATGGCGTGGTGGGGCTTCTTCCGCGGACGGCGGCGCGACGACGCGGCGAACGGCGAGGCCGGGGCCCCGGGCGCCAAGGCCGGCCGCGCCGGGCGCATCCGCCGGGACGTGGCCCGCGACGGTGAGGCCGCCGCCGAGGCGATCGGCGGGCTCAAGGATCTGGAGCGGCGCTTCGGCCCGACCGTGGCCCCGGCGGCGGTGCGCCTGCGCAGCGCCGTGCTGCTGCACCGCTTCGGGCGCAAGGCCGAGGCCTGGACCATGTTCCGCCGCCTCGCGGCGGATCCGGCCGCGTGCGGCGCCGAGTCGGTCCGGCCGCTGATGCTCGGCGAGGTCTACGAGCGCATGCGCCGCGCGCTCGAACGCGAGGGCCTGAGCGCTGCCGCGCTCGCGCCGGCCGCCGCCGCCTACGCGCTTCGCATCCAGTACTGGTCGCGACGCGGGCGGGCGCCCGAGGTCGCCGCGCTGCGCACGCCCGAGCGCTTCGAGCGCCACTTCGGTCCGCTGCTCGCGCGCGCCCGCCTCGGGGCCCACGCACGCGCCCTGCGCGAGCTCATCGAGGGGTCGCTCGCGCGGCTGCCGGAGCTCGACGTCGCCGCGCTCGAGCAGGCGGTGGAGGAGTGGACGCGCGCGACGCCGCCGACCGCGGTCGCCGTCGTGCCCGCGGCGCGCCGCGCCGCGCGCTGAGGACGGCCCGCCCGGACGGCGCGGCAGCGCGTTTCGGAATCCTCAGCCGCTCGGGTAGAGTGCGCGGCGGACCGCGCAGCGGCTACGGAGAGGTGGCAGAGCGGTTGATTGCACCGGTCTTGAAAACCGGCGTCCCTTCACGGGGACCGTGGGTTCGAATCCCACCCTCTCCGCCAATTCCGGAGTGCCGCGCCGCCTCGCGTCGCCGGCATCACTCCACGATCAGTTGCCAGCGGCCAAGGCGCCTCTGGAACACGTCCACCGACGTATGCGCGCTGACCTCGCGGCGCCCCTCGACCGTCTTGTCGACGATGATGTGGGATTGCACGACCGCGACGTCGCCAAGCACGCGGACGCGTACATCGGTCTGGCGCCATCCATGTTCCTGCACGCTCGTGAGGTACCGCGCGAGGACTGCGGCTTTGTCGAGATACCCCGATTCCTCGATCCAGGAAACGTCATCTGCGAAAATCTGGTCAAGGCGGGACGCATCGCGCTGCACCGCACTCTCGCACCAGGCTTCTTCCACGGCGATGATCTGCGCCTCTTCCTCGGAGCGCGGGACGAAGCCCTCGATGCACCCGGCGCCCGCAGACGAAACCGCTCCGAGGGCACAGAAGGCGGCCCAAGCCGTCGCAACCACCACTTTGCGCACACCATCCTCCGAATAGGGGCCGCCGCCGCCCGCGCCGGAGAAGATGCCATGCTGGACCACTGCCCGAAAGCGCGCCTGAAGAGCGGGAGATCCGGCGGCGGGACCTTGCCGGCAATTCCGGCGCGGAAAGGTCCGCTGGACACCGAGCGTGCCGGGCGCGTCGAGTTGGCGCCGTCGCGGATTCGTCTGCCCCCCGCGCCGTAAGTACCCGCGTGCCGTCACCGCCACCACTCCGGCCAATGCCGCCCCTGTCGGCGCGCTTTACAGGCCGAGCGTCGCGGCGCCGGGCGGCACGGCCCAAGCCCCTGACACACAATGCGCTCGGCGGCGCGGCATGGAACTTGCTGCTTCCGTCGGTGGGCGTCCACCGAGGTCCGGTCACCGCAGGCGGTGGCCGCGCGCAACGGTCGGGGTCCGCCCGTTCACCGGCATCATCGAGGAGTTGGACATGCGAAGCGGAACGAGTGCTCGGATCCTGGCGACGACTGTGCGTGCACTCGGTGCCGCGGGCCTCTCGATGCTGCTGCCGGCGATCGCATGGGCCGCCGTCGCGGTGCCGACCACGGTGCCCGAGCCGGGGACGCTCAGCCTGTTCGCGATCGGCGCCGCCGGCGCCGCGATCGCGCGTCGCAAGCGCCGCCGCTGATCCCGGCGGGCGGCGAGCGACGTCGCGGCCGCGGGATCGGGGACTCGAGGGCGACGCTTTGCGCCCGCGCGGGCGGCACGCGGTCTGAGCCTCGCCTGAGGCCGGTACGCGGGCGCGCGCCCGCCGGCGGCAGCGCGCCGGCCTAGGAAGAAGCCGCCGCGTACACGGGCGCCGCGCTCTCGGCGGACGAGGGCCGCGCCGGCTTGGCGGCGCCTGCGGTTCCGGCCTGCCCGGGCACGCGCTGGCGCAGCGACGTCAGCACCCGATCGTGCTCGTGGATCAGCCGGTCGAGGGCGCTCCAGGCGGCAGTGATGTCCGACTCACGGACCGCCGCCTCGATGTCCCCGCACAGCTCCGCGACGACGACGGCGCCGACGTTGGCGCTGCTGGACTTGAGCGCGTGCGCGGCGGCCGCGAGCGCCGGTGCGTCGCCGCCGATCGCCGCGCGGCGCAGGGCCTCGCGCAGCTCCAGCGAGTTCTGCAGGTAGATGGCGATGACGCGTACGTAGGTGTCGGGCTTGCAGGTCTTGCGGAACGACTCGAGGCGCGCATCGAGCGGTGCCGGCTCCGACGCCGGCCGCGCCGGTGCCTCGGCGCGTGCCGGCTCCGCGGCGGGCGTCTCGGGCGACAGCGCCTGGTAGAGCTGCTCGACGGTGAAGGGCTTGCTGAGATAGCGGTCCATGCCCGCCTGCAGGCAGCGTTCCGCGTCGCCGGCGAGCGCGTTGGCGGTCAGCGCGATGATCGGGGTCCGGGGTCGGGACTGGCGGCGCTCCCACTCGCGGAAGCGGCGCGTGGCCTCGTAGCCGTCGAGCTTCGGCATCTGGCAGTCCATCAGCACGGCGTCGAACCGCTGTCGCTGCAACTGCTGCAGCGCGGCCTCGCCGTCGCGCGCCACCGCCGCGTCGAGCCCGAGTGCGGCGAGGAACGAGAGGGCCACCTCCTCGTTGACCGGGTTGTCCTCGACGAGCAGCACGCGCTTGACCGAGGTCGCCGCGAGGCGCGCCGCGAGCGACTGCACGAGCTGCGCGGCGTCGGTCTCCACGCGCGGCGCGGCCTCCAGCGGCTCGCTGCTCAGCAGCGCGTGCAGCCCCTTGCGCAGCTGCGCGCGGCGCAGCGGCTTGGCCAGGTACACGACGTGGGCATCGGTCGACCCGCCGCCGGGCGCGCCGCTGGTGCGCGCGATCTGCAGGACGGCGATGGGCGTGTCGCGGAAGTCCGGCATCGCGCGGATGGCCCGGCAGAACTCCCCGGCGGGGACGTCGCCGACGATCTCGTCGAACACCAGCGCGTCGAACTCCGCGGCCAGCGACCCGGCCAGCCGCTTCTGAGCCTCGGCCACCGTGGCGGCCTCCACGACCCGCACGCCCCAGCCCGCGAGCTGGCTCCGCAGGATCGCGCGCGCCGCCGGATTGGAGTCGACGACCAGCATCTGCCGGCCGTACAGCGCCGCGATGCGCTTCTCCGGCGCGACCGACAGATCGGACTCGAGCGGCACCGTCACCGTGAACGTGGCACCGCTTCCGGGCTCGCTGGCGGCGGCGATCGTGCCGCCCATGAGCTCGACCAGCTGCTTGCAGATCGCCAGTCCCAGCCCGGTACCGCCATACACCCGCGTCGTCGAGTTGTCCTCCTGCGAGAACGCGTCGAAGATCGACTCGAGGTTCTCCGGGCGGATGCCGATCCCGGTGTCCGCCACCACGATGGTGAACGACCCGGGGCTGGCGCCATCGCCCGGGCCGCGCAGGCGGACGGTGATCGAGCCGCTGTCGGTGAACTTGACGGCATTGCTCAGCAGGTTGATCACGACCTGCCGCAGGCGCAGCGCGTCGCCGAGCACGGCGGTCGGCAGCTCCGGCGGCACGTCGCAGATCAGCTCCAGGCCCTTGCCCTGGGCCCGCTCCGAAAGCACGTCCACCGCTTCCTCGACCAGCTCGCGCAGGCTGAACGGCGCGCGGTCGAGCTCGAGCTTGCCGGCCTCGACCTTGGAGAAGTCGAGGATGTCGTTGATGATCTTGAGCAGCGCCATCCCCGACTCGTGGATGGTCACCGCGTAGCGCCGCTGGCGCTCGTCGAGGTGGCGCGAGTGGCGCATCAGCTCGGCCATGCCGAGCACGCCGTTCATGGGCGTGCGGATCTCGTGGCTCATGCGCGCGAGGAAGTCGCTCTTCGCGCGGCTGGATTCCTCGGCCCGCTCGGCGGCCTCCTTGGCCTCGGCCGCCGCCTTGGCGAGCGCCGCG
>JAFEDP010000257.1 GCA_018241545.1 Pseudomonadota bacterium | reverse complement strand
GCCCCGCCGGCGGAACCGCCGCCGGCCGAGCGTTCCCGGGACGAGGCCTACATCGAGACGATCCGCTGCTCGAGCTGCAACGAGTGCACGCAAATCAACGATCGCCTGTTCGCCTACAACAACGACAAGCAGGCGTATATCAAGGACCTTGCCGCCGGGACCTACCGGCAGCTGGTCGAGGCGGCCGAGAGCTGCCAGCTGTCGATCATCCACCCGGGCAAGCCGCGCGACCCGGGCGAGGCGGGTCTCGCGGAACTCATCGAGCGCGCCCAGCCGTTCCTGTGAGGGACGAGGGTCCCGCCGCCCGCTGACGCCGGCGAGTCGTCGCGCGCACACACCGGACACCGCCGCAGGCCCTGCCGCGTCGCGACCGCGGTCGGCCATGCAACGGGCCGGCCGTGCCGGCACCGCGCATCCCGCAGGCGGTGCCTAAGTCTCGCCGATCCATCCGCGCCGGCCCCGCGGCCAGCGGACCCCGCAATGGTCTATCCTCGCGCGGTGGACAGGGACGCCGGCAGCGACCGGCGCATCGGTCCCTCCCGGCGGCCCAGCGCGGCCGCCGCGAACGCACGGACAACGACCGACAGGAGACCGGACGTGGCGAGCAAGAACACCCTCTGTCTCTGGTACGACGGCACGGCGCTCGAGGCGGCGCGCTTCTACGCCGCGACCTTCCCGGACAGCTGCGTGGGGCCGGTGCATCGCGCCCCGGGCGACTACCCGGCGGGCAAGCAGGGCGACGTGCTGGTTGTCGAGTTCACGCTCATGGGCATCCCGTGCATCGGCCTCAATGGCGGACCCCACGTCGCGCACACCGAGGCGTTCTCGTTCCAGGTCGCGACCGATAACCAGGCCGAGACCGACCGGCTGTGGAATGCGATCGTCGGCAACGGTGGCCGCGAGAACGCCTGCGGATGGTGCAAGGACCGCTGGGGCCTGTCGTGGCAGGTCACGCCGCGCGCGCTGACCGAGGCGCTCGCCGATCCCGATCGGGCGGCCGCGAAGCGCGCCTTCGACGCGATGATGACGATGACGAAAATCGACATCGCGGCGATCGAGGCGGCACGTCGAGGCTGAGGTTACCGGCGGCGGATGCGCCGGCCGGCGCGCCGCACGGCCTTTGATTGGCCGCCGGCCGTTCCGGTTTGCCGCGCTGCGGCGGACGCACGGATGGCCGCACTGCGGTCGATGGGCGGGGCGAGGCGGCCGTCGAAATGGAGGAGTGCGAGGATGCGACTGCGAGCGATGCTCCTGCTCACCGTGGGAGCGCTGACGATGGCAGGTGGGGCGACTTCTCATGCAGCCGAGCCGGCGGGACGCATCACGGGCATCGGCGGCATCTTCTTCAAGGCCCGTGATCCGAAGGCCCTGGCGGCGTGGTATCGGGAGGTGCTGGGTCTGCCGCTCGAGGCGTGGGGTGGCGCGGCCCTGCGCTACGATGCCCCGCAGCGGCCACCGGTGCTGGTCTGGAGTGCCTTCCCGGAATCCACCGGTTACTTTGCGCCGTCGTCCCGGGACTTCATGATCAATTACGCGGTCGACGACCTGGACGCGCTGCTGGTGCGCCTGCGCACGCACGGCGTCGAAATACTGAAGCGCGACGATACGGATGCCAACGGCCGCTTCGCCTGGATCCTCGACCCGGAAGGCAACAAGATCGAGCTCTGGGAGCCCAAGGCTAAGCCGTCGCCGCCCTAGCCGTTTCGTCCATCGCGGCGACTCCGCCGGCACGGCGACGCCGCAGAGCATCGCGCACGGGCGTCGCGACGTCCCGCACGGGACCCGGGCGCCGCAGGATCGCCACGCGGCTCCCCGCAACAACCGCGCCTTGCCGCGCGATCCCGCGCGTGCGCGCCTCACGCAGCGCCCCGTGGAGGACGCCCCCCGCCGACCCTCGCGGCTCCGGCCGCAGTCGCTGCCGCTAGCGGCGCAGCAGCGTCAGCTGCCAGAGGTCCTTGCCGGTGCTCAGCATCAGGGGTCGCAGCGCGAGCATGCCCGTCCGGCCGATGGCGCGCTCCAGCGCCGTGATCTCGGCGAGCTTCTGCTGCGTCTCCTCGTCGAGCGGCGGGACCTCGAGCCCGCTCTCGCGCAGCAGCAGCTCGCCCTTGGCGCGCAGCGCCAGCTCGCCGTGCAGCCGCAGCAAGCAGAGCATGTCGGCGAGGTGCTCGCCCTGGAAGCGGTCGCGCAGCGCGAGCAGGTGGCGGCCCTGGTGGCTGTCGAGGAACTCGCCCTTGCCGATGAGCGCGAGCAGCTCCACCTTGGAGTCGAGGTCCTGCTCGAGCCAGGCGCGCAGCGAACGTTCGCTCGCCGCGAAGATCGCGTAGATCACGCCGGGCAGCACCACCACCGTCGCGAGCGTCGCGAACGCCGGCCGCACCAGCAGGTAGTTGAAGCCGGTGTGCAGCGCGACCGCGGCCAGCAGCCCGGGCAGCAGCAGCCACGAGCCGCCGCCGACGCGGCGCCCGTACAGCATCACGCCGACCATCGCCAGCACGCCGGTCGTGCCCGCGTGCATGATCGCGGTCCCGAAGCCGCGGATCGTCTGGATCAGCAGCGACGGGTCGGGCCGCGACAGCAGGTAGTAGCCGTTCTCGACGAGCGCAAACCCGGTGCCCACCGCGAACCCGGCGATGGCCGCATCGACTGGCAGCCCGATCCGGCGGCTGCGGATCAGCATCGCCACGACCGCGCCCTTGAGCAGCTCCTCGATCCACGGCGCGACGTGGCGCGAGTACTGCTCGAACTCGCCCGCGTAGCGGGCGTAGGCGAGGGTGTTGGCGAGGTAGCTCGCGCCGGCGGCGGCGGCGCCGACGCCGATCAGGCCGAGCACCGTGGCCAGGGGCACGAGGCGGAAGCTGTCGCCGCGCACGAGCGCGGCGAGCAGCAGCAGCACCGGCGCCACCGCGATCAGCCCGTCCGCGAGCAGCGTCGCGCTCACCGGCCCGCGCCCCCGGACCCGCCCGCCACTACAGAACCTGCAGCGACAGCATGAACTCGGTCGTGCCGAGCCCGCCGCCGCCGAAGCCGCGCCCCACTCCGACCGACAGCATCATCGGCAGCCGGTGCATCACGTGCAGCTGGAAGTCGAGCTGCACGCCGACGTCCTCGGCGGTCTGCCGGTACGCCCGGGCCGTGGGGTTGGTCTCAAGCACGCTCGCGAACAGTTCCGGCCGCGCCCAGCTGACGTAGAAGCCGGGCGACCCGAGGGCCTCGAAGCGCAACGGCGGCAGGCTCCACTCGACCGTCGACTTCACCAGCGACTTGCCCTTGAGCGCGTCGAGGGCGAAGCCCGGCATGCTGAGCAGCGTGCGGTAGCGCTGGGCGCCGCCGTTGCCGGCGTTGTCGACGTAGTTGTTGCCGAAGCCGCCCAGGTAGTCGTTGGCCAGCGGGTTGGCCTGGCCGCCCGTCGACACGCTCGCGCCGCTGCGGATCCAGATCGAGGAGTGGTCGAGCGGCAGCGGCAGCGCGAAATCGAAGGTCCCGGTCAAGCTCGGGATCAGGTCGCCGGCGGCGCCGTACGCGTGGGCCTTCAGCGACCAGAGGTATCCGGCCTCGGCATCGACCGCGCCGGGGGAGGCGCGGGTGTCGGTGCTGACGAGGCCCGCCTCGGCCGTGAAGAGGTTCTTCGACGGCGAGGCCACGTTCTGGAATCCCGGCAGCGCGTCGAGGTCGCCGTAGTAGGCGACGCGGGCCTTGAAGTCGAGCGTCCGCGGCGGGTCGAACACGAGCGGCTGGTCGAAGGCGACGTAGCCGTTGTAGCCGGCGAGGCTGCGCTTGGTGGGCCCGAACAGGTCGTAGAAGTCGGCGCCGTTCCACGCGGCGCCGCCGCTCCAGCGGCCGTGGCGGATCGTGGTCGCGAGGTGCAGGCGCTCCTTCGAGGGCAGCGCACGATCGGGGCTGTAGCTCGCATCGACCGTCGCGAGGTCGAACCCGATCGGATCGGCGAAGCGCGCGGAACCGCCGAACCCGACCGAGTCCTTGTAGCCCTGCACGATCGGCATCAGCGACTCCAGCGACAGCTCGCGCAGCGGCCGGTAGGCGCCCTGGCGCTGGATCTGCGGCTGGTAGTCCACCGAGTCGGCCGTCCCGGCCACCCAGCCCTGCACGGCCGGGTACTTGCTTGCCACCTGCTCGCCCAGGAACGTCACCGCGCTGAGGTCCTCGGTCGGCTGCGGCACGATCTCGGTCGGGACGAACCCGCCGGCCGAGTAGCGCAGCGCGAGCAGGTGCGTCTCGTCAATCGGCAGCGGCCGGAAGAAGCCGATCTCGGCGTTGGTGACGGCCTCGAGCTTCTCGGTGGCGAGCTCGTAGCGATAGATGTTCGAGACCCCGGTGAAGTAGCTGCTGCCGTACAGGTAGCGGCCGTCCCCGGAGAACACGAAGCCCTCGGGCACCGACGATCCCATCTCGAGGACGTGCAGCGGCGTCGCCTCGCCCTTCGCGAGGCCCGCGGTGGCGAACACCCGCACCTGCGTCACGTACGGCGCGCCGACCCGCGGCCCGGGTCCCGACACCGACACGGACGCCTGCGTGCCGTCGGCCGAGAGGTCGAGGTCGAAGGCCTTCTGGCCAGCCGGGAACACGTACAACGACTGCCACTCGCGGTAGGGAGGCGGGATGCGCGCCAGGCTCACGAAGCCGTTGTTGAGCCGCAGCCCCCACAGCGACCGGTCGCCACGGTTGAACGCCAGGTCGCCGATGCGCGCGCCCTTGAGCAGCATGCGGTTGCGGCCCGAGCGCAGGTCGAGGGCCTCCAGGTTGCGGTGATTGTTGTTGTTGGTCGT
>JAFEDP010000256.1 GCA_018241545.1 Pseudomonadota bacterium | reverse complement strand
GAGCACGCCGCGCGAGTCGACCTGCTGGGTCGTGATCGCGCCGCTGTTGGTGACCGAGACGACCCCGCCGTCGCCGGCGCTGTTGCCGCTGCCGCCGTAGGAGAAGAGCTCGATGCCGCCGCCGCCGCCCGCGCCGCCGAAGCCGCCGATGCTCTGGGCGAGGATACCGTTGGCCACCGCGCCGTCGGTGGTGATGGCGCCGGAGTTGACGACGGTCACGGTCCCGCCATTGGTCGCCGCCGCTCCGCGGCCGCCGACGCCGACGATCCCGAGGCCGTCCACCGAGCCGCCCGCGCCGCCGATGCCGCCGGTGCTCGAGGCGACGATGCCCTGCGCCGCAGCGCCCTGCGTCGTGATCCGGGCGCTGTTCTGCACCGACACGGTGCCGCCCGAGGCGGCGTTGCCGCCGTCGCCGCCCTCGCCGTACACGCTCAGGATGCTGATGACGTCGCCGCCCTTGCCGCCATTGCCGCCGTTGCTCTCGGCGTAGATGCCGTGCGCCAGGTCGCCGGAGGTCGCGATCGTGCCGGCGCTCGTCACCTGCACCGTGCCGCCCGCGCCGCCGGCGCCGCCGTCGCCGCCGAAGCCCGGCAGCGGGATAACGAAGGGCGGCAGCGGGATAATCACCGTGATGCCGACGCCGGTGCCGCCGCCGCCGCCCGCGCCGCCGCTGCTGACGGCGGTGATGCCGGACTGGTTGACGGTGCTGATGTGCACGTCGCCGCTCGAGTAGTGGATCGTGACCGGACCGCCGGCGCCGCCGGCGTCGCCGTCACCGCCGGTGACGGGGTAGCTGCCACCGCCCGCGCCGCCGGCGCCGCTGCCGTTCAGCGACACGCCACCGGCGTCGTGGGTCGTGAGGTCGCGGACCTCGAGCGTCGTGATCGGTGCCGTCGTCGTGACCCCGGAGGACTGGTCGCCCGTGCAGGTCACGGTGCCGCCCGACACGTCGCAGGGACCGGGGCCGGCGTTCGCGGCCCGCAGCGCCGTCGCGAGCACGAGCGACACGGCCGCCGTGATCAGGCTCGGCTGCAGGCGCGGACGCGGGTGCGAGGCGCCGCTTCCGGCGCGACGGGCCGGCCGCGGCCGATCGGCGGACCGCTCGGACAGGGCAGACGGATCGCGACCGCAGCTGGCGACGTTCAAATCGGTGTTCATGGCAGGCGTCCTGACCGTCCGTGGCCTCTATCGAGGACGGGATCACGGCCTGCGGCGCGCAGTCTCGGCACGGGGAACCCGGCCTCGAGGAAGTCAGAGCATCAGCGGACGGCGTGGTGGTCGAGTAGCGTGGAGACCCTCGCTTCCAATCGCCCGCGGTGGCGCGATGCCATCCGGGAGCGGCGCGCGTCGCTGCGGCGAGATCGCTCGAACTCGCGCGGGCAGCGAAGCGGAAAAGCTAGCACCCGCGCCGAGGACCAACCATCGTGGATTGTGGATCGAGCACTACGGTCGGCACGTTGTGCGAACGCCGCCGCATCCCTTCGGGCAGCACGGAACGCGGCGCGCAGAGCGCGGGCCGGATGCGCCGCCTCGTCGTGACGGACGCGAGAGTGGAGTCCGCACTGCCGCGCTCGACCAGGGCGCGGGCACAGTGGAGCGCCCGTATTCGGCGTGCCGAGCGCAGGCCTCGCACATGGCAGGCCCGGGGCGTTGACGCCGCCGCTGCCAATCGTCCACTGGCCGGAGGATTCACGGCGAGTCGCCGCGGCTCAAGGGATTGCGAATGCCCGCCCGTCGCTTGACGGTGGTCTTATCGATCGGAGAATCGTATGACAACTGTCACCGTGTCATCGAAGTATCAGGTGGTCATTCCTCGGGACGTGCGTGAGGCACTCCGAATCCGCCCCCGAGAGCGCCTGCATGCGCTCCGCTACCGTGGCCACATCGCCTTGGTGCCGGTGAAGGCGATGAAGAGCATGCGAGGATTTCTGACAGGCATCGACACTGATGTCCCGCGGGAACCGGACCGACCGTGAACGTGGTCGACTCATCGGCTTGGCTTGAGTACTTCGCTGATGGCCCGAACGCCTCGGCCTTCGCCAAGCCTATCGAAGCAATCGACGATCTGATTGTTCCGACGCTGGCGATCTACGAGGTCTTCAAGCGGGTGTGCTCGCAGCGTGGCGAGGACGATGCGCTGCGAGCGGTCGCGCAATTGGAGCAGGGAAAGATCGTAGACCTGGACCGCGCGACCGCGCTGGCTGCAGCACGGCTTTCGCTGGACCACAGACTGCCGATGGCCGACAGCGTCATTCTTGCGACCGCAATCGAGCATCAGGCGGTGCTGTGGACCCAGGACACCACCTTTTGCGACATTGCCGGTGTCCGTTACATCCCGAAGGGATGACCGATTCAGACCCTCACCGACCGACGCGGCGGCATCGGACGGTCTCCGACGGTCGGCGCACGCGCGGCGCCTGCCTTCGGACATCCGGTCAGGCCCGCCGTCGGCGATGCACAAGAGTGGTGGGCCAGGTAGGACTCGAACCTACCGCCAACTGGTCAAGAGGCGCCTCGTTTGACCTGTTTTTTCAACGGGTTGGATGCGTAGACTCTTAGAGGATCGCCCGAAGTCGGTCTGAATGCGGCTTCGGTCGACTCGGTCGCCTTTAGATCTGATAGCGAGCCATGCCCGACCAGGCCGAAGCGACGTCGCTGCCGTACGCCGGTCGTCCTCGACAATGCACTCCTGTGGATCGCGGCGCTTACTCGTCGGAGTAGCCGGCCTCCAGTTGGTGGCGCACGGCGAGAACGAGGACGACGTCGTCGGCGGGCAGCCACCGGTATTTCGCGATGTAGCCGTAACGGCCTCGTGAGAGAACGAGTTCGCGGCGGCCGTCGTCCGCGACCCGACCGAGCAGAGGATGATCCGCAAGCAACTCGAACGCCCGGCGGATGCTCGTCAAACGCTCGCGCGCGCGATGGGGGTCGTATTGCGCAACAAAGTCGAACAACCGCTCGAGGTCGGCGAGCGCTCGCTCGGTTACTTCGACCCGCGCCACTGACGCGCTCGCGGCCGCCGCACCTTGCGACCGGACAGGCGGGCCTCGAGATAGTCGAACGCCGCGGCCAACCCCACCGCCGTGCCGGTAGACAACGCCTGGTGTTCGGACTCGGCCGCATCTGCCGCAAAGCGCGCGCGCAACTCCATGCGCTCAGCCTCGCGCTCGAGCGCCTCGACCATGAAGGCGTGCGGCGTTTTGCGCGCGCCTGCCGCCAGTCGCTCGATGCGGCGCTTGAGATCGTCCGGAAGCTTCAGACTCGTTGCCGCCACGTCGGCGCGCTCC
Organism: Pseudomonadota bacterium; assembly: GCA_018241545.1. Taxonomy (GTDB): domain Bacteria; phylum Pseudomonadota; class Gammaproteobacteria; order Steroidobacterales; family Steroidobacteraceae; genus CAIKZZ01. Next base: position 1,531 of record JAFEDP010000256.1, on the reverse strand, counting down.
GTGCAGACCCGAGGTAGTCCAAAAGTACTACCTGGTCGCAGGGTCGTCAAACACCGCGACCGAGCGCCGGGGCACACCCGATGGTGGCTGGCCATCCCGGCCGAACGGAGTCCGCGCAGAGACAGTCCCAGAGGGCCGCAACGCCGGTGCAGGCTAACCGGTGGAAGTGGTGGGCCATGTAGGACTCGAACCTACAACCAACTGATTAAGAGTCAGCTGCTCTACCAATTGAGCTAATGGCCCGCTGGCGGTGCGGGTTCGGCCGGCGGAACCCGCCTGGCCCGGGCCCACCCTCCGACCGGAGGTGCCCTGCCCGTCTTTATCCGCACAGTGTAGCAGGCCAGTATCGCCCAGAGAAGCGATCGCCGGGCCACCGGCCGGGATCGGGAAGCGCCTGCCGCGGTAGTCGGGATGCGGACCCCGCTGGGCGGTGGTGCGCCGGCTCGCGGAACCGCACCCCGATGGAGGGCCCGTACGCACCGGTGGGGAGTGCGTATGGCGCCCGGCCGGAGAGTCGTCACATTGCACACATGCGCATGTTCGCCCCTCTGGTCGCCCGCCTGCGAATGGCCACCCAGCAGCGCCTGCCGCGGTGGCTCGCCGGCGCGAGCGCCTCGCCGGGCGATGTCGCCGAGCTCACCCGGGTCGCGATCGTGCTGACGCCCGAGTCGACCGCCGAGATGCGCGAGACCGCCGCGCGCCTCGGCCAGGAGTGGGCGGATGCCGTCTCACGCTGGGAGGCGATCGGCGCACGCTATGCGCTGCTCTCCGGCGCGGGCTCGTGGATGGCCCACGCGCCGTTCCGGATGCTGCTCGCGAACGACCGGCGCGAGCTGCGCGCCCACGTGGTCGGGACCTCGCTCGACCACCCGCGGGAGGTCATCGGCTGGTCGGTGTTCGGGCGCGACGACCTCGCCGAGTACCTGCGCCCCGCGATGCTCGCGGCCTCCGGCCAGCGCCTGCGCGCCTGAGCGGCACCCAGCCGGCACCATTCGCGCACCGCGGCCCGGGAGGCGTACGCTCGACGCTTCCGCCGGAGGAGCCACGATGCTGAAACCCGGCCGCTACCGACACTACAAGGGCCGCGACTACCAGGTCCTCGGGGTCGCCACGCACTCCGAGACGCTCGAGCCGCTCGTCGTCTACCGCCCGCTGTACGGGGACGGGGGGCTGTGGGTGCGGCCCCTCGACATGTTCGAGGGCGCCGTGCTGGACGGTGGGCAGTCCCGGCCCCGCTTCGAATGGATGGCGGACGGTCCCGAGGCCCCCCCGCCGCCGCCCCGCGACGGCTCTTGATGCGCGTCACAGAACGCCCACGCGCTGACCGCCGCCACTACGCACATGCCACCCGCGCATTGTGAAATTCGGGTCCGCGGGGTTAGCCTAACCGGGTGATGAGGACCCGTCCGCTCGCCCGGCTGGCGCTGTCGGTGCTGCTGATCTGGCAGCTCGCCGTGGTGCCGTTCGTGCACGCCGCGCCCGCCCACGCGGTCGCCGCGGGCCCGCAGGGCGAGGCGGCGCACTGCGCCCA
>JAFEDP010000255.1 GCA_018241545.1 Pseudomonadota bacterium | reverse complement strand
AGCGCGCCTCGCCGCGGAGCTCGAGCGCCTGCTCGGCGCCGATCCGCGCGACCTCGGCGCGATGGCCGATGCCGCGCGCCGCGCCGCCGCGCCGGGCGCCACCGCGCGGCTCGCCGACCTGTGCCTCGCGGCGGCCGGGGGGGCGGCATGAACGCGCGCATGCGCCGCATCCAGCGGATCCACTTCGTCGGCATCGGCGGCAGCGGCATGGGCGGCATCGCCGAGGTGCTGCTCAACCTCGGCTACGCGGTGCAGGGCACCGACCTCAAGCCCAACGCCGTCACCGAGCGCCTGGCCGGGCTCGGCGCGCGCATCCACTTCGGCCACGCCGCCGCCCACGTCGAGGGCGCCAACGTGGTCGTCGTCTCGAGCGCGGTGTCGCCGGACAACCCCGAGGTCGCGGCGGCGCTCGCGGCGCGGATCCCGGTGGTGCAGCGCGCCGAGATGCTCGCCGAGCTGATGCGCTTTCGCATGGGCATCGCGATCGCCGGCAGCCACGGCAAGACCACGACCACCAGCCTCGTGGCCAGCATCCTCGCCGAGGGCGGCGAGGATCCGACCTTCGTGATCGGCGGGCGCCTCAAGAGCGCCGCCAGCAACGCCCGACTCGGCACCGGCCGCTACCTGGTCGCGGAAGCCGACGAGAGCGACGCCTCGTTCCTGCACCTGCAGCCGATGATCGCGATCGTCACCAACATCGACAACGACCACCTGGTCACGCACGGCGGCGACTTCGAGGCGCTCAAGCAGAGCTTCGTCGACTTCCTGCACAACCTGCCGTTCTACGGACTCGCGGTGCTGTGCCTCGACGACCGCGAGGTGGCCTCGATCCTGCCGCGCGTCAGCCGGCCGGTCGTCACCTACGGCATCGATGCGCCCGCCGACGTGCGCGCGAGCGACCTGCGCCGGCTCGGGCTGCAGACGCGCTTCACCGTGACGCGCCCCGACCGCGCCGAGCCGCTCGAGGTGACGCTGAGCGTGCCGGGCCGCCACAACGTGCTGAACGCGCTGGCGGCGATCGCGGTCGCCAGCGAGCTCGGCGTCCCGGACACGGCGATCCAGAAGGCGCTGGCGGGCTTCCAGGGCATCGACCGGCGGCTGCAGGTCATCGGCGAGCTCACGATCGCCGCCGGGCACGTGACGCTGGTCGACGACTACGGCCACCACCCGACCGAGATCGCCGCGACGCTCGAGGCGGTGCGCCAGGGCTGGCCCGGCCGGCGCATCGTGCTCGCGTTCCAGCCGCACCGCTACACGCGCACGCGCGACCTGCTCGACGACTTCGCCGAGGTGCTGTCGCGCGTCGACGTGCTGCTGGTCACCGAGGTCTACGCCGCCGGCGAGCCGCCGATCCGCGGGGCCGACGGTCGCGCCATCTGCCGCGCCGTGCGCACCCGCGGGCGCGTCGAGCCGGTGTTCGTCGCGGCGCCCGAGTCGCTGCACGCGGCGCTCGCCGGGCTGGTCCGCGACGGCGACGTCGTCGTGACGATGGGGGCCGGCCACATCGGCGCCATCGCGCACGCCCTGCCGGCGCAGCTGGCCGCGGGAGGCCGGACGTGAACGCGCCGCTCAAGGGCCGCATCCCGGCCGAGTTCCACGCGCACCTGCGCTTCGACGAGCCGCTGTCGCGCCACACCTCCTGGCACGTCGGCGGGCCGGCGGACGCGCTCTACACGCCGCGCAGCACCGAGGAGCTGGCGCGCTTCCTGTCGGTGCTGCCCGGCGACGTGCCGGTGCACTGGCTGGGCCTCGGCAGCAACGTGCTGGTGCGCGACGGCGGGCTGCGCGGGGTCGTCGTCTCGCTGCACCTCGGCCTCGACCGGCTGGAGCGCGTCGGCCCGACGCGCGTGCACGCCGACGCCGGCGTGCCGTGCGCGCGCGTGGCGCGCCAGTGCGTCAAGTGGCTGCTCGGCCCGGCGGAGTTCTTCGCCGGCATCCCCGGCACGGTCGGCGGCGCGCTGGCGATGAACGCCGGAGCCTGGGGCGGCGAGACCTGGCCGCACGTCGTCGAGGTCGACGTCGTCGACCGCCACGGCGCGCGTCGCACGCGCGCGGCGCGCGAGTACCGCTACGGCTACCGCCGCGTCGCGCCGCCCGTGCCGGGCGAGTGGTTCGTCGCGGTGCGCTTCGAGTTCGCGCCCCAGCCGGCCGCGACGCCGGAGACCATCCGCTCGCTGCTGCTGCGCCGCCGCGAGACGCAGCCGATCGGCGCCTGGAGCTGCGGCTCCACGTTCACCAATCCGCCCGGGGACCACGCGGCGCGCCTGATCGAGCAGGCCGGCCTCAAGGGCTGGCGCATCGGCGGCGCGGTCGTCTCCGAGAAGCACGCCAACTTCCTGGTCAACGAGGGCGACGCCAGCGCCGCGGACATCGAGCGCCTGATCGGCCACGTGCAGGCGGAGGTCGAGCGCCGCTTCGGCGTGCGGCTCGAGACCGAGGTGCGCATCGTGGGGGAGCGCGCATGAGCGACCGCCAGGCCGTCGACGACGCGCGCGCCTTCGGGCGCGTCGCCGTGCTCCACGGCGGCGACAGCTCCGAGCGCGAGGTCTCGCTGGAGTCCGGGCGCAACGTGCTGGCGGCCCTGCGCGCGCGCGGCGTCGACGCCGAGGGCGTCGACGGCGTGCCGGCGCTCGCCGCGGCGCTCGCGGCGCGGCGCTTCGACCGGGTGTTCAACATCATGCACGGCGGCGCCGGCGAGAACGGCGTGGTGCAGGGGCTGCTGGAGGCGCTCGGCGTGCCGTACACCGGCTCCGGCGTGCTCGGCGCGGCGCTCACGCTCGACAAGATCCGCACCAAGCAGGTGTGGCTGAGCCGCGGCCTGCCGACGCCGCGCTACGAGCGGCTCGCGCCCGGCGGCGACGTCGCGGCCGCGGCGGCGCGCATCGGCCTGCCGCTGATCGTCAAGCCCGCGCTCGAGGGCTCGAGCGTCGGCGTCAGCCGCGTGTTCCGCGCCGAGGAGCTGGCCGGCGCGGTCGAGCTCGCGCAGCGCTACGGCCGCGAGCTGCTGATGGAGACGCTGATCGTCGGCGGCGAGTACACCGTGGGCATCCTGCAGGGCGAGGCCCTGCCGACGATCCACATCGTGCCGGCCGGCGCCTACTACGACTACCACGCCAAGTACGTCGCCGAGGACACGCAGTACCTGTGCCCGGGCCTCGAGCCCGGCGCCGACGCCGAGATGCGCGCGCTGGCGCTCGCCGCCTTCGAGGCGGCCGGTGCCGCGGGCTGGGGCCGCGTCGACGTGATGCGCGACGAGCGCGGCGGCAACTGGCTGCTCGAGGTCAACACCACGCCCGGAATGACCAGCCACTCGCTGGTGCCGAAGGCCGCGCGCCAGCAGGGCATCGGCTTCGAGGAGCTGGTGTGGCGCATCCTCGAGACCAGCCTCGCGAGGAGCCGCCGGTGATCGCGCTGCGCGACCTGTGGCCGCGGCGCGCCAGGAACCGGGCGCGCGTCGAGAAGCCGCGGCGCTTCAAGCTGCCGGCGGTGCCGTGGAAGCGGCTGGCGCCGCTCGCGGTCGGCGTCGGCGCGGTGGCCGTGCTCGCCGGCTCGATCGCGCTTGCGCTCGACCGGCCGGTGCGCCGCATCGACGTCGCCGGCAGCTTCCAGCGCGTCTCGCCGCTCGACGTCGAGCAGGTGGTGCGCAGCCGGCTGCGGGGCGGGTTCGTGACCGCCAACCTCGAGGCGCTGCAGCGCTCGATCGAGGCGCTGCCGTGGGTCGACCGCGCGCGCGTGCAGCGGCGCTGGCCGGACGCGCTCTTGGTGCAGGTCACCGAGCAGGCGGCGAGCGCGCGCTGGGGCGCGACGGGCCTGCTGAACGCGCGCGGCGAGCTGTTCCTGCGCGACGCGCGCCACGTGCCGCCGGAGCTGCCGCGCCTGGACGGTCCGGACGGCTCCGAGCGCCAGGTGGCGGAGCTGCTGTTCCAGCTGCAGCCGCGGCTCGCCGAGATCGGCCTGCGCATCAGCGCGCTCAGGCTCGACCCGCGCGGCGCCTGGGAGCTCGAGCTCGCCAACGGTGTCAGCGTGCGCTTCGGGCGCCGCCAGCTGCAGGAGCGGGTCGAGCGCTTCATCAAGGTGGGCGCGCCCGTGGTCGCGGGCCGCCCGAACGACATTGCCTTCCTCGACATGCGCTACTCGAACGGCTTCACCGTCGGCTGGCGCACCACCGGCGCGCCGCAGTCGCGGCCGGCGGCGGGCGAGGACCGAGAGCTCAGCCAGAAACGGGACCAAGATGCCTAAGCGCAGCGATCGCCACCTCATCGTCGGCCTCGACATCGGCACGTCCAAGGTCGTGGCGCTCGTCGGCGAGCTCAAGCCCGACGGCGAGCTCGAGGTCATCGGCATCGGCTCGCACCCGTCGCGCGGCCTCAAGCGCGGCGTGGTCGTCAACATCGACTCCACCGTGCAGTCGATCCAGCGCGCGGTCGAGCAGGCCGAGCTGATGGCGGGCGTCGAGATCAACGCGGTCTACACCGGCATCGCCGGCAGCCACGTGCGCAGCCTCAACTCGCACGGCATCGTCGCGATCAAGGACAAGGAGGTCACCGAGGGCGACATCACGCGCGTGATGGACGCGGCGCAGGCGGTGGCGCTGCCGGCCGACCAGCGCATCCTGCACGTCATCCCGCAGGAATACATCATCGACAGCCAGGAGGGCATCCGCGACCCGATCGGCATGTCGGGGGTGCGGCTCGAGGCGCGCGTGCACATCGTCACCGGCGCCGAGAGCGCGGCGCAGAACATCGTCAAGTGCGTGCAGCGCTGCGGCCTCGAGGTCGAGGACATCGTGCTCGAGCAGTGGTCGTCGAGCTACGCGGTGCTGACC
>JAFEDP010000254.1 GCA_018241545.1 Pseudomonadota bacterium | reverse complement strand
AGGCGGGGCGGGTGGGGTAGGCGCGGAGGCGGCCGTCGCCGCTGGTCGCGGCGGCGCATGCGATGGCGCGGGTGGCGACGGCGCAGGCTCGAGCAGCGGCGCGCGCATCTCGCGCGTGGGCTCGAGGAGGGTGCGCGTCTGGGTCGAGGTGCTGGAGAGCGTCGCGAGGGTCGACTGCGTCTGGCCGAGCGCCTCCTTGTTCTCGCGCTCCGGCTCCGCGAGCGGAATGAAGCGCTCGATGTGCTGCACACCGACCAGGTTGGCGAGGAACGCCATGAGTTCCAGGCCGTCGGCGAAGCCCGCGTCGCCAGCCGCGACGCGCTCCGCGACGAGGCGCTTGAGCTCGCGGGCCCGGGCGTGCGCGAGGTCGAGGATCCACCGCGCCGGGCGCTGGTGGCGCGCCCACGGCTGCACCTGCCAGTACGCCTCGTCGGTCAGGCCCACGTACTTGAGGTGCAGCTCCAGACTCTGCAACCAGCGGTCGACGAGCTCGGTGACGCGCTGGTCGGCGGGGGTCATGGCAGGTCCTCGGTCGGCCACTGTCGCCACCCTAGCCAAATCGGCTGGCGGCTGCCAGCGATCAGGTCCCGGCCACGAAGATCGCCACTGCGGCGCCGATGCCGACGGTCCAGACCACGCTGCGCAGCAGGTGCAGGTCCGCGACGTAGGTCACGAGGTAGGCGAGCCGCGCGCCGACGAAGACCTCGGCGAGCAGGTCGATGCGGGCCTGCGGCGCGTGCAGCTGCTGGGCCGCGAGCACCGCCGCCGCAAACAGCGGGAACGCCTCGAAGCCGTTCTGCTGCGCGGCGTGCGCGCGCGCGCGCCAGCCGGTCTGGCGGGCGAGCCAGGCCCGCGGCTCGCGATTGTCGAAGCGCGCGCCGCCCTTGGCGACCGCGGTCGCCGCGTAGGGCAGGAGTCCGGCCACCAGCACGCACCAGAGCGCGGTCGTCATGAGGATCCCTCGCGTCACTTAAGAATCCGGGCATTCTCCGCGATGGCGCGGTGCTTGCCTACCGCCGCCGACGTTGCCTGACCGCGACGGCCGGCGTAGCCTGCGATCCATGGCCCGGGCAAGGAAGACCGGCGCGCAGCGGGACCGTGCGCGCAAGGCGAAGGTGCAGGCGCCGCATGGCGATTTCGGCGCGCGCCTCGCGCAGTTCCGCACCGCCGCCGCCCTCACGCAGCGCGAGCTCGCCGATCGCATCGGCGTCACGCGCCGCCAGATCGCCTACTACGAGAGCGGCAGCGGTCGCCCGCCGGGCGCGCTGCTCGGGCTGCTGGCGGACCTGTTCCGCGTTTCCACCGACGTGCTGCTCGGTCGCGCCGTCTCCGCCGCGCCGGCCAGCCGCCTGTCGCGCGCCGCGCTGGTGCGGCTGCAGCGCATCGAGCGCATGGGACGCGACGTCTGCCGCCGGCTCGAGGCGACCCTCGAGCAGTTCATCGTCGCCGAGGAGTCGCGCCGCGGCGCGCGCAGCCGCCGGCGTCGTCCGGCGCGCTCGCGGCGCTGAGGCTCAGCGTCGCGCCGGCGCGCGGTAGCCAGGTCCGCGCAGCACGCGCCCGGGGCGTGCGCCCGTCATGCGGCCATCCGCGATCACCGGCACGCCGTTGACGAGCACCCACTGCATCCCGCTCGCCAGCTGGTTGGGATCGGCGAAGGTCGCGCGGTCGGCGACCGTGTCCGGGTCGAAGACGACGAGGTCGGCCCACAGCCCCTGCTTGATCAGGCCGCGGTCGCTGAGGCGCATGCGGGCCGCCGGCAGGCCCGAGAACTTGCGGATCGCGTCCTCGAGCGTGAGGCGGTGCTCCTCGCGCACGTACTTGCGCAGGATCCGCGGGAACGTCCCGTAGGCGCGCGGATGCGGGTGCTCGGCGCCCAGCACGCCCTCGGTCGACGTGCCGGAGCTGTCGTTGTTGACCGACGTCCATGGCTGGCGCAGCGCGAGCACGACGTCGTCCTCGTTCATGCCGAACACGGCGCAGCCCGTCTGGCCGCCGTCCTCGAGCAGCACGTCGAGTAGGGTGTCGAGCGGGTCGCTGCCGCGCGCCGCGGCGATATCCCGAATGGTCTTGCCCTGCAGCGGCCGCAGCGCCGGGTTCGACACGACGCCGACCAGGATCGCCTCCGGGCCCTCGACCTCGGACCACTCGTTGTCCCAGGCCGTGCTCGGCGTCTGCATGTCGTGGCGGATGCGCGCGCGCGCGGCCGGGTCGCGCAGGCGCTCGAGCAGCCGCGCGGTGCCGCCGTCGTGGGCCCACGGCGGCACGAAGGCCGACATGTCGTTGAACCAGGCGGTGTAGGCGTAGGTGTCGGCGCCGACGTCGATGCCGGCGGCACGCGCGGCCTCGATGCGGGCCACGATCTCCGGCATCTTCCCCCAGTTGGCCTTGCCGGCGACCTTGAGGTGCCAGATCTCGACGGGGATGCGGGCCTCGCGGCCGATGCGGAACGTCTCCTCGAGCGCTGCGTCGATCGCGTCGCCCTCCGAGCGCATGTGCGTCGCGTAGATCCCGCCGGCCGCGGCCGCCTCGCTCGCGAGCGCGATCAGCTCCTCGGTGCTCGCGTACGGCGCCGGGGCGTACTCGAGGGAGGTCGACAGTCCGCGTGCTCCCTGGCGCATCGCGTCCCGCACGAGCGCGCGCATGCGCGCGAGCTCGGCCGGCGTCGGCGCGCGGTCGTCGCCGCCGATCACGATCGAGCGCACCTGGGTGGCGCCCACGTACGAGGCGAGGTTGATGCCGATGCCCTGGCGCTCAAGGCGACCGAAGTAGCCGGCGAAGTCCGTCCAGTCGGCCTTGATCCCGAGGTGCGCGAGTGTCGGCTGCAGCTCCTCGAGCGCGTGGCCCGCGAGCGGCGCCGCTGACGTGCCCTCGCCGGTGATCTCGGTCGTGATCCCCTGGTAGATCTTCGAGGGCAGGCGCGGGTCGACGAGGATCGTGAGCTCGGACTGGCCGAGCATGTCGATGAATCCGGGGGCGACGACCCGTCCGGCTGCGTCGATGCGCTGGCGCGCCGGCGCGTCGTCCAGGCGGCCGATCGCGGCGATGCGCCCGTCGCGGATGCCGATGTCCGCCCGGTACCACGGCGAGCCGCTGCCGTCGATCACGCGGCCGTGGCTGATCACCACGTCGAAGGTCTCGGCGCCGGCGCGTGCGGCGGGCGGCACGGCCGCGAACAGGCTGGCGAGCAAGAGTCCAGCGAGACGGGAACGGGTCGGCACGGGGATCTCCAGCGGCGCGCGGGTCGCGCAAGGCTAGCACCACCGTGGCGCCACGACGGGTGCCGGGCGACATGCTGCGCGCGGGGAGGGAATGGCGCTCCCAGAGGGATTCGAACCCTCGTACCAGCCTTGAGAGGGCTGTGTCCTGGGCCTCTAGACGATGGGAGCGCGGGAAGGGGGCCAGGAGGCTCCGGCCCACGTTAGCCTGCTATTATACGATGCTTGGACCGAACGACAAGCCACGAGAGAGCCTGACCTGACCACTCCGTCCCCCAGTGCCGCGCCGGCGGGCCCCGCGAGCGGCCCGGTCGCGCCCCGAGGCCGCCCGGTCATCATTCCGCGCGCGGCGCACCCGATCTCCCGCGCCCAGATCTCGGCGCACGCCCTCAAGGTGCTGTACCGGCTCAAGGATGCCGGCTACCAGGCGTTCCTGGTCGGCGGCAGCGTGCGCGACCTGCTGCTCGGCGTGCAGCCCAAGGACTTCGACGTTGCCACCGACGCGCTGCCCGAGGAGATCCGGCGCGTGTTCCGCAACTGCCGGCTGATCGGGCGGCGCTTCCGTCTCGCGCACGTGCACTTCGGCGACGAGATCATCGAGGTGGCCACGTTCCGCGCCGCCGCGGCGCCGCCGGAGGTCGACGACGAGGACCACCGCGAGGTCGACGACGCGAGCGGCCGCATCCTGCGCGACAACGTCTACGGCACGATCGACGAGGACGTCTGGCGCCGCGACTTCACCGCCAACTCGCTCTACTACAACATCGCCGACTTCTCGGTGTGGGACTACGCGAGCGGCGTCGAAGACGTGCGCGCGCGGGTGCTGCGCCTGATCGGCGACCCGGAAACGCGCTTTCGCGAGGACCCGGTGCGGATGCTGCGGGCGGCGCGCTTCGCGGCCAAGCTCGGCTTCAGCGTGCACCCGGCGACGCGCGCGCCGATGACCGAGCTCGCGGCGCTGCTGGCGGGCGTGCCGGCGGCGCGGCTGTTCGACGAGACGCTCAAGCTGTTCCTGTCCGGCCACGCGCTGGCCTCGCTCGAGCGCCTGCGCGAGTTCGACCTGCTGGCGCACCTGCTGCCGGCGGTCGCCGAGGAACTCGAGCGCGACCCGGACGGCGCGGCGTCGCGCCTGCTGCGCTGCGGGCTCGCGGGCACCGATGCCCGCGTCGCCGCCGACCGCGCGGTGACGCCGACGTTTCTGTTCGCAGTGCTGCTGTACGGGCCGATCCAGCGGCTCGCGGCCCAGAAGCTGGCCGCGGGCCAGCCGGAGTCGCAGGCGCTGCTCGAGGCCACCGACGCCGTGACCCTCGCGCAGGTGCGCCGCGTCGCCATCCCCAAGCGCTTCACGCTGCCGCTGCGCGAGCTGCTGCTGCTGCAGCCGCGGTTCGAGCGGCGCGACGGGCGCCGCGCGCTGTCGCTGCTGCACCATCCGCGCTTCCGTGCCGCGTTCGACTTCCTGCTGCTGCGCGCCGAGGCCGGCCTGGTGCCGGCCGAGCTCGCCGCGTGGTGGACCGAGATCCAGACCGTCAGCGCCGAGGAGCGCCAGCAGCGGGTGGCCCAGCTCGCGCCGGCGGGCCCGGCCGAGGGTGGAGAGGGCGAGCCGCGCCAGCGCCGGCG
>JAFEDP010000253.1 GCA_018241545.1 Pseudomonadota bacterium | reverse complement strand
CGGCCGCGGCGGCTCAGTACTTGCCGCCGGTGCGGTAGAGGTAGTTCTCGAGATCGCGCATCTGCTGGCTCAGACGCCGCTGCACCTTGTGCGCGACGCGCATGATCGCGCGCATGACCTTGTAGACGACCCGCGGCTCGCGATCGACCAGCGTCTCGAAGTCGCGGCGCGCGAGCACCAGCACTTCGGTCGGACCCGACGCGACCAGCGAGGCGTAGCGCGGCGCATCGTCCATGAACGACAGCTCGCCGACCAGGTCGCCCGGCTCCAGCGTGTGCAGCAGGGTGCGGCCGTGCGGGCCGTCCTTGCAGACGTCGATCCGTCCGCGGACCACCACGTGCAGGTTGCCGTCGCGGGCGCCCTCCGGCAGCAGGACCTCGCCGTCGGTGAGCTCGCGCAGGCGCACCAGCTCGGCCAGCACCTGGGCCTCGGCGGGCGTGAGCTCGGTGGCGAGCGGGCTCGCGCGCAGGTCTTCGATGGCATGGGTCATGGGGCGCTCCCGGGAATCCGTGGACGCCACTATCGCCGAACGCCGCGCCCGGGCTCGTCCGGGGTTGCCGCAAGCCGGCGCTGCGCCGCGCTACGGTGGTGCGCGCAGGAAGTCGAGGTAGTCCCGGGCCGTGGCGCGCGGGCGCTCGATCATCGGCAGGTGGCCGACGCCGTCCATCAGCACGACGCGTGCCCGCGCGAGGTGCTTCGCCATGAGCGCGGCGGCCGCCGGGTTCAGGATTCGGTCCTCGCGCCCGAACACGATCAGCGCCGGCGCGCGGATCGCTGCGTAGCGGTCGTCGAGCACCGGTGACTCCACGCCGATCTCGCGGAAGATGCGCGCGTGCAGCGCGTGATCCGCCACGGCGCGGCGCGACAGAACGCGTCGCAGCGAGTGCGGCAGGAAGGGCCGGCGATGCATCACCGCGCGCAGCAGCTGGCGGTAGTCGCGCGCGCGCTCGATGACCAGCGGGATCTCGCCGGTCTCGACGTAGCGGTGGATCAGCGCCGTGTCGCGCGCCGTGGACGCGCCGGCGGCATCCAGCAGCCACAGGCTGCGCACCGCTTCGGGATAGCGCGCCGCGTACTCGGAGGCGATGAAGCCGCCCATCGAGCTGCCGCCGAGGTGCACCGGCCCGAGGCGCAGCTGCGCGATGAACGCGTGCAGCCGTTCGACCTGCGAGTCGATGTGGTAGCTCGCCGCCGCGTCGCGGGCGGCCTCGCCGAAGCCGGGCAGGTCCGGCGCCAGCACGTGCAGGTGCGGCGTCAGCCGGCCCGCGACGCGGGTGAAGTTGTCCTTGTCGCCCGCGAAGCCGTGCACCAGTACCAGTGGCTCGCCGCGCCCGCCCTCGAGGTACGGCATCGAGAGGGCGAGCGCCGGCGATGGCCGCGGCCGCAGGCCGGCGCGACGGCGCTCGAGCGCGAGCCACAGCCGCGCCATCGGCTCGGGCAGCAGGTAGTCGGCGGCGAGCAGCGCCGCGGGGATCGCGACCAGGACGGCGGCGAGGGCCGGGCTCACGGCGCGGGCTCGAAGCGGTAGTGGTCGAAGCGCGGCCGGCGCGTCTCGAGCACGTAGCGGCTGATGAAGCCGGGATAGGTCGCGAGCACGCGGCCCGCGGCCGTCTTGTACCAGCTGGTGCAGGCGGGCGAGGCCCAGACGGTGCGCGCCAGGCGGCGCTGCAGGTCGGCGTTGTGGCGCTCCATGACCTCGCTGCGCACGTCCAGCGCCCGCGCGCCGCGCCGCTGCACCTCACGCAGGCACGCCACGACGTAGCGCGCCTGCGCCTCGATCGGGATCAGCACCGAGGTGTGGCCGGTGCCGGTGTTCGGTCCGAGCAACAGGAACAGGTTTGGGAAGCCGGCGACGGTGATGCCGAGGTACGCCTCCGGCCCGTCGCGCCAGGCCTCGGCCAGCGGCCGGCCGCCGGCGCCGCGGATCGGCAGCTCCGCCAGCGGGTCAAGCGTGTCGAAGCCGGTGGCGCAGACCACCGCGTCGGCCGACCGCACGCTGCCGTCGGCGGCGACGACGCCGTCGGCCGTGAAGCCGGAGGCCGCCTGCGTCACGAGTTCGACATTGGCGCGGCCGAGCGCCGGGTAGTAGTCGCTCGATATCAGGATGCGCTTGCAACCGAGCGGGTAGCGCGGCCGCAGCCGCTCGCGCAGCGCCGGGTCCGGCACCTGGGCGGCCAGATGCGACTCGGCCAGGTGGCGCAGCAGGCGGTACATGAGGCCGCGGCCCTTGAACGCCGAGTAGTGCGCCTCGAACCGCCAGTAGAGCCAGGTGCGGTAGAGGCGGGCGGCGAGCGGCAGCGAGAACAGCGCGCGCGCGAGCGCCCCGTATTCCCGATCCGGGCGGTCGACCACCCAGGACGGCGTGCGCTGGAAGACGCTGAGCTGCTGCGCGCGCGCCGCCAGGTGCGGCACGACCTGGACGGCGCTCGCGGCGCTGCCGATCAGCGCCACGCGCTTGCCAAGGAAGTCGTAGCCGTGGTTCCAGCGCGCGGTGTGCATCACCTCGCCGCGGAACGCGCCGATGCCGTCCGGCAGGCGCGGGTGGCTGAGCGGCCCGAGGCTCAGCACCAGGAACCGCGGCCGGCGCGTGCGCCCGTCGGCGGTGACCACCGACCAGCGGCCCGACGTCGCATCGTAGTCGGCGCTGGCGACGCGCGTGGCCAGCCGCAGGTGTCGCGCGAGCCCGTGGCGTGCGACGACGCCCTCGACGTAGCGCTGGATCTCGGCGCTCGGCGCGAATACGCGAGTCCAGTCGCGCTTGAGGTCGAAGGAGAAGCTGTAGAGGTGGGAGGGCACGTCGCACTGCGCCCCGGGGTAGGTGTTGTCCCACCACGTGCCGCCGACGCCCGAGGACTGCTCCAGCACCTCGAAGGAGTCGATTCCGGCGCGCTTGAGCGCGATCGCCATGCAGATGCCGGACATGCCGGCGCCGACGACCACCACGTCCGGCTCGCCGCCTGCACCGGCATCCGGCCCGCGCTCGTCGGGCCGCTGCCCCCGCTCGCCCATGATGCGCGCCCCCGGGCCGCCCCGTCGGCGGCCTGTCTCCCCGGGGGGCAGTATGCCCTGCCCGTCAGTCGGCGCGCGTCTCGGCCGGCCGCAGGTGCCCGGCCAGCGGCCGACCGGTGGCCGTGGAACGCACCACCGCCTCCGCCAGGTAGTCGGCGGCGAGGCCCATCGCGGCGCGCTTCTCGGTGACCTCGGTCTCGACGTGCACGTCGCGCGCACCGGCGCGCAGCGCCGCCGCCTCGGCGAGTTCGCGCGACACGCGTCGCGCGTGCTCGATCGCCGGCGCCGGGTCGTCGTAGTCGCGGCTGCCGGCCGGGTCGTGCACCCGGAACACCTTGAAGGTCGGCTGGTTGACGACGACCGCGACACTCTGCGCGACGACGCCGGCGACCGCGCCGACGGCGTTGCAGACCGCGGCGTAGTCGGGGACCGTGAGCGGCACGTCGAGCCGGCGTGCCACTTCCGGGTAGTAGGCGCCCACCGGCGCGCCGATCGCGACCAGCGGGATGCCGAGACCGAGCCGCGCGGTGACGAGGCGCGAGAGCGTCCGCCCGGCGATCGTGTCCTCGACCAGCCGGTCGCCCAGCAGGCCCCAGCGGCCCGCGCGGGCCTCGAGGCCCGGATCCTGCGCGAGCGCGGTCGCGAGCAGGATGCGCGCCGTTTCCTGGATCACGAGCTCGAGCGTGCGCTCGCACAGGGCGGCGGCGCTGGCGGCGGCCTTGGCGCCGCTGGCATTGCGCTCCTCGATTGCGAGCAGCTGTGCGCCGAGTTCCGCGGCCTCGACGTTCCAGCCGCTCTGGCGACCAAGCACATGCATCGCGTCGCTCGGGGTGAACGCGGCGACGGTCGCGAGGCCGGCGTCGGCGAGGCGGCGCAGCGCCTCGAGCCCGGCGCGGTTGCGCACCAGCGCGGACGCCCGTCGCGGCTCGGGCCCGAGCGCATCCCACACGCGCTGCTCGAGGCTCGTGAGGTGCGGCGGCGCCGTGCGCCCGGGGTTGCGCAGCGCGTAGTGGGTCGCGAAGTCGGGCAGGCGGTCGTTCGTGACGAGAACGCGCAGGTCGGCGATCACCTGCGGGTGCTGGTGGGCCAGCAGGCTGAGCGGCATCGCCTTGCGCGGCCCGACGCGCAGGCGGACGTCGCGGTCCAGGTGCACCTCGCTGTCGCCGCCGAGCCCGATCGTGCGCATGTCGACGGCCTCGACCATCGTGCGCCAGCCGCCCACCAGCGCGCCGTCGGCGCTGATGACCGGGCGGCCGTCGCTGACCACCGCGACGTCGGTGGTGGTGCCGCCCATGTCGGAGACCATGAAGTCGCGCAGCCCGGTCAGGAAGCCCGCGCCGACGACGCTCGCCGCCGGCCCCGACAGCACCGTCTCGACCGGGTACTCGAGCGCCACCTCTGCGCGCATCAGCGAGCCGTCGCCGCGCACGATCATCAGCGGCGCGTCCAGCGACTCGGCCGCGAGTACGCGGCCGAGCGCCTCGATCAGGTGGCGGATCTGCGGCGTGAGGCGCGCGTTCAGGGCCGCGGTCAGCGCGCGTCGCGGCGCATCGAGCTTGGAGCTCAGCTCGTGCGCACAGGTGACGGGCTTGCGCGAGCGCGCCCGGATGCGCTGGCGCACGCGCAGCTCGTGGTCGGGATTGCGAACCGAGAAGCGGGCGGCCACCGCGAAGCCCTCGACGCGCGCCTCGTAGGCGTCGATGGCCGCGTCGACCGCGGCTTCGTCGAGCGGCTGGTACTCCTCGCCGGTCGCATCATGCCCGCCCTGCACGGAGGCGACGAAGCCCGCGCCCTCGCGGCCGAGGCCGGCGCGCTCGCGCATGGCCT
>JAFEDP010000252.1 GCA_018241545.1 Pseudomonadota bacterium | reverse complement strand
GTGCGCTGCAGATGCTGCCGGGTTCCGCGGAGGCCGGCTACACCGCGCGCACGCACGTGCGCGGCAGCCGCGACGACGAGACGCTGCTGCGCTACGACGGCGTCCCGCTCGCGAGCCCCTTCCACCTGGAGGAACTGCAGAGCCTGTTCAGCGCCATCGACCCGCAGTCCGTGGAGACCGCCACCGCGTGGACCGGCATCGCGCCGATCCAGTTCGGCAATCGCATCGGCGCGGTCCTCGACTTCGAACCGCGCCGGGTCGTGGCCACCAGCCTCGATGCAGCGCTGTCGAACCAGGGGCTGAGCCTGTTCGCCGGCACACCGGTGGCGGGGGACGGCGGTACGGTCTTCGCGGCGTTCCGGGCACAGAACGCGGTGTCGCCAGCCGGATGGGTGGATCTGGATACGCCGGTTCCGTACCTCGACGACCTGGTCGTGCGCGCGACCTGGACCCTCGGCGAGCGCACCAGCCTAGCGGCCGGCGCCCTCGGCATCGACGACCGGCGCTCCGCGTACTCGAATGACCGGACGGAACAGGTCCGGCTCGAGAGCCAGGCCGCCTATGCCTGGGTGCGGATTCGACACGACTTCACCTCGGGCCTGACCAGCGAGACGCTGCTCTGGACCGACGGGGCATCGGATTTCACCGCGGGCACTATCGCCGTTCCCGGCGTCGAGAGCGGCACCGCGACGGCGCGCGACGCTCGCCATTCCATCGGCGCACGCGAGGAGCTGACGTACGCGCGCTCGCGACGCTGGGCGCTGCGCCTCGGCGCTGAGCTCGGCACGGTCGACGGCGACAATTCCGCCGCGGCGCAGGCCGGGTACCTGGCCCCGTGGGTTCCCGGCCTCCAGCCCAGCGCCACGCTCGATCAGTTCACGGCCCAGTCGGTGCACGCGGACTCCGCCGCAGGCTACGCCAGCCTCCGGCTCGAGGGGCTGCCGCGAACGATCGCCGACCTCGGGCTGCGCTACGACGCCCGCCGCTACCGCGCTGGCCCGTCGGACGGCGTACCCACGGCACGTGTGAGCGTCCGCCACGAGATCGGCACTGCGACCACGCTGCGGGTCGGCTGGGGACAGAGCTCGCAGGCGAGCCCGACCGACGAGATCTCGGGCGGCGGCGCGGGCGGACCGCTCGCGGCACGCCGGCTGACCCAGACCAATGTCAGCCTCGAACGCGCACCCGCAAACACGTGGAGCCTTCGCCTGGAGGCGTATCGCAAGCGCGAAGGAGCGCCGGTCGTCAGCTATGAGAACGTCTTCTCGCCGCTGACGCTGGTCCCGGATATCGGCGTCGATCGCATCACCGTCCTGTCCCAGAGGGCGCGCATGGACGGCATCGAGCTCACCGCCGCCTCTGACCGGTCGCGGCCGCTCGGAGTCGCGCTCTCCTACACGTGGTCACGTGCGGACGACCTGGTCGGCGGGCGCTGGATCCCGCGGTCCTGGGACCAACCCCACTCGATTCAGGCGTTGGGGCTGTGGCAAAGCGGCGCCTGGCGGGTCTCGAGCACGGCGTCCTGGCACCGCGGCTGGCCCTATACGCCGCTGCTGGCCCCGGCGCAGACCTGGTCCGACCCGGGCAGCGCGGCGGTTGCACTTGGGCCACGCAACAGCCTGCGGATGGAGAACGTGTTCTCGCTGGACGTGCGCGCATCGCGGATCTGGCCCTTGCGGTCCGGCTCGCTCGAAGCCTCGATCTCGCTGCTCGATGCGACGGACGCTCACTCCACCTGCTGCCGGCAATACTCGGTCGTCGCGCAGCCGGGCGGCGATTATCGACTCATGTCGACACGCAGCAACTGGCTGCGGTTCATGCCGATCGTCGGCCTGCGCTGGCATCACTGAACCGGTGCCGCAGCTGACCCGGGCACGTCTCCAGGGGCGCCGCTACTGATCGCCCGCGCGCGCTTCACATATCTTTGCCGACTGATCGGGCGCGCTCGGGCCGTCCAAGCTGAACCATGGCCGACGCCGTCCCGTCTACAGACCCCGCTGCGCATCGCGCACGCGCGTCCGAGGACACGCGATGGACGGGCAGAACGGGGTGCAGATGCGAACGAGAATGAATCGCCTCTTGCTGCGGCTGCTCGCGCCGCTGGCGCCGCTGCTCTTCAGCCTCACCGCGGTCGGTGCCGCGGCCACCGACGTCGTCGACCTCGCGGCGCTGCGCGGCCGCGTGGTCTACGTGGATTTCTGGGCGTCCTGGTGCGTGCCGTGCCGGCAGTCCTTTCCGTACATGAACGAGGTCCACCGGGAGTTCGCGAAGGACGGCCTCGTGATCGTCGCGGTCAACGTGGACCAGGACCGCGCCGAGGCGGACGCCTTCCTGCGGCGCTATCCGCCGGACTTCCGCATCGCCTTCGACACCGGCGGCACCCTGGCCGAGCGGTTCCACGTGAAGGGCATGCCGACCAGCTTCCTCATCGATCGCGCGGGCAACGTGCGCATGCAGCACCAGGGGTTCCGGCCCGATGACCGTGGTCCGCTGCGCGATGAGATCCGCCGCCTGCTGTCCGCCCCCTGAGTCCACACCGGAGTGCCAAGACCATGAAGATCACGAGGGGGGTCGCGATCGCGGCCCTGCTGGGAATCGCCGCGTGCCTGACGGGCTGCGGAACGCTGGGCGTGAAGCCGTGGCAGCGCGACCTGATGGCGCGCGAGGACATGCGCCTGGATGCGAACGGGATGGACCAGGCGCTCGATGAGCACCTGTACTTCAGCAAGGAGGCGTCCTCGGGCGGGCGCAGCTTCGCGGGCGGGGGCTGCGGATGCAATTGAAGCGACCCGGCGCGGGATTGCGGGCCCAGCTGCTCGCCGCGAGCTGCACGCTGCTCGGCGCCACCGCCGCGCACGCCGACGACGCCATCGACCCGGCACTGGTGCCGACCGAGCCTGCGCGTTCGCTGGACGGCGCGCTCGCCTACTATCACGAGTCGGACGGCCGCGTCACCGCCATCGAGCCGGTGATTTCTTACCGCAAGTCCTATGGCGACGACCGCGCGCTCGGCCTCAAGCTGACCTTCGACAGCCTGTCGGGTGGCTCGCCCAACGGCGCCATCGCCAGCACCAAGGCCCAGACCTTCGCGACGCCCTCCGGCAAGAGCCTAAATGCCGCGCCCCAGACCTACACGACGGCGTCGGGGCAGGTCATCTCGGTCGCGGCACCGGTCTACGTCGTGGCGCCCGGCCAGCTGCCGATCGACCCCAACTACCACGATCAACGGCTGGCCGCCTCCGGCTCCTATGAGCTGCCGCTCACGCGCCTCGTGCGCACGACCCTCGGTGGAGCGCTGTCGTGGGAGCACGACTTCGTATCGACGTCCCTGAACGGGACCATCGCCCGTGACTTCAACGACAAGAACACCACGCTGTCGGCGGGCGTCAACGGCGAGTTCGATGTCGTCAAGCCGATCGGCGGGGCACCGGTTCCCGGCAGCGACTACACGCTTTTCGAGAAGACCGGCAACCATTCCAAGCACGACGCCAACGTCGTGCTGGGGCTCACCCAGGTCATGACGCGGCGCTGGCTGACCAGCCTCAGCGTCTCCTACGACCACCTGGCCGGTTATCTGAACGACCCGTACAAGATCGTCTCGATCGTCGACGCCGGCGGCAACGTGACCGGCTACCTGTTCGAGAAGCGCCCCGAGACCCGCGACCGGCGCAGCGCGTTCCTCGAGAGCCGCGTCGCGCTCGACCATGCGATGATCGCGGCCGACGGCCGCTACATGACCGACGACTGGGGCGTGCGCTCGCAGACGCTGAACCTGCGGCTGCGACTCTGGGATCACGACCGCGACCGCTACCTGGAGCCGAGCCTGCGCTGGTACAAGCAGACCGCTGCCAATTTCTACGCGCCGTGGCTGCTAAGCAGTGGACCGAGCTACGTCGAGGCAGCTTCCGCCGACTCGCGCCTCGCGCCCTTGCACGCCTTCACCGTCGCACTCAAGTACGCGGTCAAGATGGACGACGGGTCCGTCGACGACGCCTCCGAGATCGCCGTGCGCGCGCAGTTCTACCGCCAGACCCAGGACCATCGCACTCCGGGGCCCGGCGTGCTGCAGACGCTCGACCTGTACCCGGGCCTCAAGGCGGTTATGCTCTCGGTGGAGTACCGCACGAACCTCTGAGGCAGCGTTGGCCGACTCGCCAGACTCCGACGCCGCACGACCCTTAAGCGTCGAGCCGCGCGGCGGCGGACTGCTGGCCGCCGGGTTCTCGGCCATGGCGAGCCCCTGCGAGGTGCTGCTGCCCACTGCCGACGCGTCGCTGGCGCGACGCGTGGGCGCGCAGGTGGCCGCGGAGGCATGGCGCATCGAGCGCAAGTTCAGCCGCTACCGCGACGACAGCGTCGTGTCGCGTATCCACGCGAGCCGCGGCGAGCCGGTCGAACTCGACGAGGAGAGCTGCTCGCTGCTCGACTTCGCGGCGCGCTGCTTCGAGCTGAGCGGCGGACGCTTCGACATCACCTCCGGCGTCCTGCGTCGCGCCTGGCGCTTCGACGGCTCCGACCGGCTCCCGTCCGCGGCGCAGGTCGCCGCCCTGATGCCGCTGGTCGGGTTCGACAAGCTTGGCTGGTCGCGGCCGTTCCTGACCGTGCCGGAGGGCATGGAGATCGATCTCGGCGGCATCGGCAAGGAGTACGCGGTAGACCGGGCCCTGGCGGTGGCGCTCACGCACTGGCGCGGACCGGTCCTCGTCAATTTCGGCGGCGACCTCGCCGCCAACGCGCCGCCTCCGGGCGGCGCGTGGCACGTCGGCATCGAGCGGCCCGACACGGATCGCGAAGCGGCACTGGTGCTGGATGTCGAACAGGGCGCGCTGGCGACCAGCGGCGACACGCATCGGTACCTCATCCGGGACGGGGTCCGCTACAGCCACATCATGGACGTCAGGACCGGCTGGC
>JAFEDP010000251.1 GCA_018241545.1 Pseudomonadota bacterium | reverse complement strand
ACAGCAGCACCTGCCAGGAGCCCGCCACGAACACCGCGCGGCGCATTGCGACGAGACGCGACGGCTGCAGCTCCAGGCCGATCACGAACAGCAGCAGCACGACCCCGAACTCGGCGAGGTCGAGCATCCCGTCGACGTCGCTGATCAGCCCGAGACCGGACGGGCCGACCGCGATGCCGGCCGCGAGATAGGCGAGCACGGCGCCGAGGTGCAGGCGCTTGAACAGCGGCACCGCGACGACCGCGGCGGCGAGGAACACGGCGACCTCGACCGCGGCGTGCACCGCGCCTCAGCCGAGCGCGGCCAGCAGGCGCGCGTGCAATGCCGGATTGGCGGCGAGCACCGTGGTGGTCGCGAGGCCCACCGGCGCGCCGTCGAGCGCGGTGAAGCGGCCGCCCGCCTCCTCGACGATGGTCACCAGCGCCGCGATGTCCAGGATGTTGACGTCGGACTCCAGCACGGCGTCGATCTTGCCGGCCGCGAGCAGGTGGTAGTGCAGGAAGTCGCCGTAGCCGCGGATCCGGTTGAGGCGCGCCACCAGCGCGCCGTAGCGTGCCCAGCCGGGCCCGGCGGCGAGCGTCTTGAGGTTGCCGGCCGACAGCGCCGCCTCCTCGATGGTCGCGACCGGGCTGACCGCGAGCCGCCGGCCGTTGAGCCAGGCGCCCGCGCCGCGCTCGGCGCAGGCGTGCTCGCCGTACAGCGGGGCGTAGGACACGCCCAGCACCAGGCGGCCCTCGCGCATCAGGGCGATCTGCGTCGAGAACATCGGGTACTCGCGCACGAACGCCTTGGTGCCGTCGATCGGGTCGACCAGCCACAGCGAGTCGCCGCCGCCGTGGCGGCCGGTCTCCTCGCCGTAGAACGCGTGGCCCGGGAAGCGGGCCGCGAGCACGGCGCGGATCGCCTCCTCGGCGCGCACGTCCGCCTCGGTGACCGGCGAGCGGTCGTCCTTGACGCGCACCGCGAGCTGGCGCGCGTAGCACTCGCGGATCACGCGCGCCGCGGCCTCGGCGGCCTCGAGCGCAGCGGCGAGTTCGGGGCTCGGGGTCATGCAGCCTTTATCCGAAGCGCCGCCACCGCTGTCAAATGCTTGACAGGGCCCCGGTCGCTCTTCAGGATGCCGCGCGTCAGGTGATCCTGGACACGCTCACCGCGTGTCCGGGATGAAACGGGAAGCCGGTGACGCCACCCACCCCTCGGGGTCCGGGCGGCCATTCCGGCGCTGCCCCCGCAACGGTAGTCGAGTCGAAGGATCCGTCGGTCGCCGCGCAGGCGACAGCCACTGTGCCAACCGGTCCAGCCGGGTGCACGGGAAGGCGACGGGTCCGGGCCCCGCCCCCGGCGGCCCGCTCGAGAGCCCGGAGACCGGCCTGGCACACGTTCCGCGGCGCGGAGGGCGCCGGCGAGCCGTCGCCCGCCCGTGGCGACGCGCCTGCCTCCTCCTGCTGCGGCCACCGGCATCGTTCCATGCGGGCGAGCATGGAGGAGCACACATGGCCAGCGTCCGTCTCCCGTTCCCCACCCTTCCCTCCCTGCTGCTCGTCGCCGCGGCGCTGGCCGCCTCCGGCGCCCGGGCAGCCCCCCCCGAGCCCGGCGACCCGCTGGCGCCGGTGATCGTGACCGCGAGCCGCGAGCCCGAGCCGGCGAGCTCGGCGCTGGTGCCCACCATCGTCATCGACCGCGAGGCCATCGAGCGCTCGCCGGGCGCCGACCTCGGCGACCTGTTGCGCTTCAACGCCGGCATCGACGTGGTGCGCAGCGGCGGTCCCGGCCAGGTGACCTCGCTGTTCCTGCGCGGTACCAACTCCAACCACACCGTGGTGCTGGTCGACGGCGTGCGCATCAATCCCGGCACGTTCGGCGTGCCCTCGATCCAGAACCTGCCGCCCGAGTTCGTCGACCACATCGAGGTCGTCAAGGGCCCGCGCTCGACGCTTTACGGCAGCGACGCGATCGGCGGCGTCATCAACATCATCACCCGCACGCCCGTCGACAACGGCTTCGACGTGGTCGCCGGCGGCGGCCGCTACGACACGCGCGAGACCGCGGCGAGCGCGCACGCCGCGGGTGAGGCAGGCTCCCTGGCCGCCTCTGCGAGCTGGGAGGAGTCGGCGGGCTACCCGACCCAGCTCGGCGATCCGGCCGACCGTGGCTTTCGCGACGTGTCGGTGTCGGCGGCCGGCCGCACGCAGATCCAGGGCCTCGAGCTCGGCGCCCGCGTCTGGGGCGCGCGCGGCAACTCGCAGTACTACGACCCGTACTCGGTGCCCACCGGCCAGGACCAGAACTTCCGCGACTCGGTGCTGTCGGTCGACGCCGGCGGCCAGCTCAGCGAGGCGCTGCACACGCGCCTGTTGGTGGCGCAGGTGGTCGACGACCTGCGCCAGGCGCAGTCGCCGGACTTCGAGACCACCCGCCGCACCAGCTTCGACTGGCAGAACAGCGCGCATCTCGCGGGCCAGCAGCTGACCTTCGGCGGGCTGCTCACGCGCGAGAACGCGCGCTCGAGCGTGTTCGGGACCGACTTCGACGTCGACACCCGCTGCGACACCTGGTACGTCGAGGACCGTGCCACGGTCGGCCGCCACCACCTGATGGGTGCACTCGGCTGGACCCACCACGAGACCTTCGGCGACCACGCCACCTGGAACGCCGAGTACGGCTACTCCGCGGGCGCCTCGACGCTGCTGACGGCGAGCTTCGGCACGGCGTTCCGCGCGCCGGACAGCACCGACCGCTACGGCTTCGCCGGCAACCCGGCCCTGAAGCCCGAGAGCGCCCGCAACCTCGAGCTCGGCCTGCGCCAGCGCCTGTCGACGCACCAGCAGCTGACGCTGGCCGCGTTCGAGAACCGCATCGACGACCTGATCCGCTACGTGGCGATGCCGACCGTCGAGAATCCCTACGCCGGCGTCAACGAGAACGTCGCGCGCGCGCGGATCCGCGGCCTCGAGGCCGCCTGGGAGTACGTCGACGCCGACTGGCAGGCGCGCGCCTCCGCCAGCCGCCAGGACCCGGTGGACCGCAGCGACGGCTCGACGCTGCTGCGCCGCGCCCGCGCGAGCGCCACGCTCTCGCTGGCGCGGCGCCTCGGCACCCAGCAGGTCGGCCTGGACGCGCTTGCGAGCGGCCGGCGCAGCGACATCGACCTGCTCGGCAACCCCACCACCGACGGCGGCTACACGCTGCTCAACCTGTTCTGGCAGTCCAACCTCGGCGGCGGCCTGAGTGCGCAGGCGCGGCTCGAGAACGCTCTCGACAAGCGCTACGAGGTGGCGAGCGGCTACCTGACGATGCGCCGCGGCCTGTTCGCCTCGTTGCGGTACGATTTCCGCTGAACCACCGCGGAGGCCCGCCCATGGGCAATCGACTCAGCCGCATCTACACCCGCACCGGCGACGACGGCACCACCGGCCTCGGCGACGGCCAGCGCGTCGCCAAGGACGCCGCGCGCGTCGAGGCCTATGGCACCGTCGACGAGGCGAACAGCACCGTCGGCCTCGTGCTCGCGGTGCCGGGCCTGCCCGACGCGGTGACCCGCTGCCTGGTCGGGGTGCAGCACGACCTGTTCGACGTCGGTGCCGAGCTGTGCGTGCCGGGTCACCGGGTCGTGACGGACGAGTACGTCGCCCGGCTCGAGGCGGCGCTCGACGGCTTCAACGCCGACCTGCCGCCGCTCAAGGAATTCGTGCTGCCGGGCGGCGGCCCGGCGGCCGCCGCCTGCCACCTGGCGCGCACCGTGACCCGCCGCGCCGAGCGGCGGGTGTGGGCGCTGGCGCGTGCCGAGAGCGTCGCCCCGGAAGTGCCGCGCTACCTGAACCGGCTCTCCGACCTGCTGTTCGTCGTGGCACGGGTGCTCGCGCGCCACGAGCAGGGCGGCGAGGTGCTGTGGCGGGGTCGCCGCTGAGCCGCGGGCTCAGCGCCAGTTCGCGTCGTCCGCGCTCGGCACCGCCTCGGTGACGCGCTGGCCGACTTCCTTGGCGAGCAGCTGGCTGTCGTAGGCGATGTCCTCGCCGAGCTTGAAGTCGGCGCTCTCCGCGGGCGTCTCGCTGCGCGGCACGATCAGGTTGTCGTCGTCGTACTCGACGCGCCAATCGGTCACGGACGAGCTGCCCGGCACGTGCGTCACCGAGCCGTCGAAGCGGTGGAACGCCGGCACCGGCCACTGCGCGCGCTGGAACCCCGGCAGGTCCGACAGCAGCTTCCACTCGCCTCGGAACAACGCCGCGTCCTTGAAGCGGCACACCAGGGCTGCCTGGTTGGCGTGCAGCGCGTTCAGCCACTCGCCCATCGGCGGCGAGGTACGCCGCGGCCCGAAGAAGTAGCCGAGCAGCACGCCGCCGCGGCGCGGCACGCGCGCGATCAGGCCCAGGGCGTACTGGCCGCGCTCCACCGGCAGCATGAAGAACTGGCCCTCGTGGAGCTTGATCGTCATGGCGGCACTGGGCTCCCGTCGTTCGCTGGCGGCCGGGCTTCCTGCCGGGCCTTCAGTCGCTGATCGTACCGCACTCGGCCCCGGCCGGGCAGCGCGGCTACCGCAGCCTCAGGCGAGCCAAGCGAGCAGCGTCAGCAGCGCGAGCACCACCAGCCAGACGTACAGGGCGGCATCGGCGAGCGCGAGCGCGGCGCGGGCACGGTCGGGCTCGTCGCGGGCCTGGTCCCAGCCGACCCCGAGCGCCCCGCGCCCGGCGTGCACCAGCAGCCGGTCGTTGGCGTCGAAGAAGTGGTCGGACTCGGTCGCCAAGTAGCGACGCCAGCCGGCGAAGGACTCCTCGAAGCTGCCGGCGACACCGTAGGTCAGCGCCAAGAGCCGCGCCGGCAGGAACGCGAGCACGCCGTGCAGCCGCTGGCAGACCTCGCCCACGGCCGCCGCCCCCGGCGGGGCGTCGGCGCGGGCGGCGCGCCCGAGCGCCTC
>JAFEDP010000250.1 GCA_018241545.1 Pseudomonadota bacterium | reverse complement strand
CTCGCGCAGCGTCAGGCAGGGGATGCCGAGGTAGGTCGTCTCCTCCTGCACGCCGCCGGAGTCGGTGATGACCGCGCGCGCGCCCGAGACCACGCTCATGAACTCGATGTAGCCCAGGGGCTCGGTGAGGCGGATGCGCGAGTGGCCCGCGAGCCGGCCCATGAGCCCGAAGTCCTCGAGCCGCTTGCGCGTGCGCGGGTGCACGGCGAACAGGAGCGGCAGCCGCGCGCTCGACTCCTCGAGCCGCGCCACGAGCTCGCCGAGCGCCTCGCGGTCGTCGACGTTGGAGGGCCGGTGCAGCGTCACGACCGCGTAGTCGCCGGCGAGCGCGAGCCGGGCGCGCGCCTCGCTCGCCGCGATCGCCGGGCGCATCATCTCGTAGGAGTCGATCATGATGTTGCCGACGAAGTCGATGCGCGCGGGCTCGACGCCCTCGGCGATCAGGTTCGCGTCGGCGTCGGGCGAGGGCGTCCACAGCACGTCGGCGATCGCATCGGTCACGAGCCGGTTGATCTCCTCCGGCATGCGCCGGTCGCGGCTCCTGAGCCCCGCCTCGAGGTGCACCACCGGGATCCAGGCCTTGGTGCCGACCATCGCGCAGGCGGCGGTGGAGTTCACATCGCCCACCACCACGATCCAGTCAGGCCGGTCGGCGCCCACGACCTTCTCGTAGGCGATCATCACCCCGCCGGTCTGCTCGGCGTGCGAGCCGCTGCCGACCTCGAGGTGATGGTGTGGCGCCGGCAGCTTGAGGTCGCGGAAGAACGCGTCCGACATGTTCGGGTCGTAGTGCTGCCCGGTGTGCACGATCGCCGGCCGGCACCAGGGCGCCGCGGCGAGCGCGTGGTAGAGCGGGGCGATCTTCATGAAGTTCGGGCGCGCGGCCGCGATCAGGTGGACGCGAAGCGGGTGTTGCGGGTCGGTCACCGGGGCGTTCCTTCTTGAGGCGCCGCGCAGGATAGCAGCCGGCGGGCTCACCCGACTGTGAGCTCCGCCGCCGTCCCTCCGGAAGGGCGCTCGCAGTATTGCAATAATTGCAATATGCTCCTGGAGCCATGACGCCCGCGGAACTCAAGGCCGGACGGCTGGCGGCGGGTCTGACGCAGGTACGGGCGGCCCGGCGCCTCGGCGTGTCCCAGCCGTACCTCTCTCAGCTCGAGGCGGGCACGCGCCCGATCGCACCGCAGCTGGCAGAGGCGGCCACTGCGCTCTATCGCTTGCCGGCGACTGCGCTGCCGCTCCCGGCTACCGGCACGACCGAGTTCGCTCCGGACCGGCTCGCGCAGCAACTGGCGGGCCTCGGCTATCCGGGCTTTGCCCACCTGCGCGGTCGCAAGGCGAACCCTGCGACGGTCCTGCTCGCGGCCGTCGGCCAGCGGGATCTGGACGTGCGGCTCGCGGAGGCACTGCCCTGGGTGGCGCTCGCCTATCCGGAGCTCGACTGGAACTGGCTCGTGCGCGAGGCGAAGTTGCTCGATGCGCAGAACCGGCTCGGTTTCGTCGTCGAACTCGCCCGCGATCTCGCCGCGACGACGGCCGCGCCGGCCGCAACCCTCGGGCAGTTGTCCGCTGCGCTCGCGCAGCTCGAGGCGGCGCGGCTTGCGGTCGAGGGCACGCTGTGCCGCGAGTCGATGCCGCCGGCCGAGCGCGAATGGCTCGCGGCGCACCGGTCGGCGAGCGCACGCCACTGGAACCTGCTGACGGGCCTCACGGCCGAACACCTCGATCATGCCGCCTAATCGCGGCCGCCGCCCGTCGGGCGTCGAGCCGCCGGAACCGTGGCGATCGTTCCTGCGCGAGGTCGATGCACGCCTGCAGGCGCCGCTGGAACTTCACTGCCTCGGCGGCTTCGTCGTTGCCCAGCACTACGGCACTGGCCGAGATACGGCGGATATCGACTTCCTCGCGGCGATCGCGCACTCGCCGCAGGACGATGCCGAGCGCCTTGCAGGACGCGGCTCGGAGCTCCACCGCCGCCACGGGCTCTACGTGTAGCACGTCCGCATCGTCACGCCGCCCTGCGACTACGCCGCCCGCCTGGAGTCGATGTTCCCGGCCGCGCCGTGGCAGCGCCTGCGCCTGCGGGGGCTCGAGGCCACCGACCTCGCGCTCTCCAAGCTCGAGCGCAATGCCGAACGCGACCGCGAGGATTTCCAGCGTCTGCTGCGCGCCGGGCTCATCGACGTCGAGGCGCTGCGGGTCCGGTATGACGCTGAGCTGCGTCCCTACCTCTTGAATCGCCACGATTGGCACGACCAGACACTGGCCCTGTGGCTGCGCATCGCGACCGCCGGCGGCTAGGCCGCGCGGCTGCGAAGCGGAACTGTCTGCGCCGACGACGCCCGTGGAGCGGGCGCGGGCCTTGTCACCAGAGGAGTTCGAGCGTCACGAAGTTCTCGCCGACGTTCGGCGAGGCGAGGCCGGCATTCGAGAGGTGGCGGAACGCGAGCTCGATGCCGGAGCTGCGGTCGGCGCTGTAGTAGCGCAGGCCCACCTGCGACAGGTAGTTGAGGTGCGAGCCGTTGAGCTTGTCGCAGCCGTGGTAGACGGGCTCGACGTAGTCGAGCGTCACGGTGCGGTCGTTGGCCGCGTCGATGCTGTGGCACAGCGTGGTCGCCTTGTAGGCGGCGCCGACGCCGGCGAAGGCCTTGAGGCGCGGGCGGTCGACGACGTTGAAGCGCCGGCTCACGGCGACGATCTTGTGGATCGGCGCCCAGCCGACGTGCGCCGGGTAGCCGTCGAGGCGGTAGCCGTTGACGACCGAGTCCTGGAAGTAGCCGGCGAAGAGCTCGTAGCGGTCGCCGCGCCAGGTGACCGAGGCCGGCACCAGCTTGCCGGCGACGTGCGGCAGGCGCAGCTGCACGCCGATCCCGCCGCCGACGTGCACCTCGCCGAAGGCGCGCGCCAGCGCCCCGCGCGGCTCAGCGGCGGGGGTGGGCGAGTTCGAGGTCGGGGTCGTCGCGGGCGGCGGCGCGGCCGGCTCGTCCGCGCGCGCCGCGGGAACGGCCGTGAGCGCCAGGGCGAGCAGGGTCGCCCCGGCCGTGGCGGCGCGGCGGGCTATTCCTGGTGCTCCTCGCCGGCGCGGGTGCCGCCGCCCATCATCGACTTGAAGAACGCGTCCTGCATCTGGCGCCAGCGCTGGAAGTTCTCCTGCGCGAGGCTGGTCATCGAGGACATCGACGACATCGGGTCCATGCCGACCATCGAGCGCACGCGGTCGCGCAGCTGCGCCTGCTGCGCGGTGAAGAGCTTGAGGCTCTGCTCGAGATAGTCGCCGGCGAGGCTCTGCATGGCGCCGCCGTAGGCGCGGATGATCTGGGCCAGGAAGTCCTGGCTCATCATCGGGGTGCCCTCGTGCTCCTGCTCGGCGATGACCTGCAGCAGGATGCTGCGGGTGATGTCTTCCTGGGTCTTCTTGTCGACGACGACGAAGTCGACCTTGTCGGTGACGAGCTTGCGTATGTCCGCGAGCGTGATGTAGCGGCTCTCGACGGTGTCGTACAGGCGTCGGTTCGGATACTTCTTAATGATTCTCGGTTCGCTCATCGTGCGCCTCGCGTGCTGCAACGCAGATGTCCCCAGAGGCGGCCATCATACGCTGGGGACGCTGCGGGGCAACATCGCCCGGGCCTTATGTCACGGCGTCACGATGATCTCGGTAAAACCCTGAATCCCCTGCACATTCCAGGCAGCCACCGCCCAGGAGAGCTGCTCGCCGACGGGGGCTTGCTGCAGCGTTTGCGGCAGCGCGAGCTGCAGCAATCCGAGCACCCGCGTGAGGCTCGCGGGGGCCGCCCGGGGGTCGAGCGGCAGGGCCTGGCGGGACTTCGAGAGCTTGCCGCCCGAGGGCTCGACGAGCAGCGGCAGGTGCAGGACCCGCGGGGCGGGGAGCCCGAGGGCCGCCTGCAGCAGGCGCTGGCGGGGCGTGTTGTCCAGGAGATCGAGCCCGCGCACCACGTCGGTGATCCCCTGGAAGGCGTCGTCGACGACCACGGCGAGCTGGTAGGCGTAGTAGCCGTCGCGCCGGCGCAGCACGAAGTCCCCGACCACCGCCTCCACGTCCTCGGTGTAGGGCGGCTGCAGGCGGTCGGCCACGGTCACCGGGCCGAAGCCCGCAGTGCGCAGGCGCATCGCGAACGGGCCCTCGCGGCGGCGCGGCCCGTCGCGGCAGGTGCCCGGATAGCGCCCCGGGGGACCCTCGAGCTCGGCGCGGCTGCAGGAGCAGGGATAGGCGAGGCCGGCCTCGACGAGCCGCGCCAGGGCCTCGGCGTAGGCCTCCTCGCGCCGGCTCTGGCGGAGCACCGGGCCGTCCCACAAGAGCCCATGGGCCTCGAGGCTGCGCAGGATGTCGTCGGCCGCGCCCGGGACCTCGCGGCCGCGATCGACGTCCTCGATGCGCACGAGCCAGGTGCCGCCGTGGGCGCGGGCGTCGAGGTAGCTGCCGAGCGCGGCGAGCAGCGACCCCAGGTGCAGGCGGCCCGTGGGCGAGGGCGCGAAGCGCCCGCGGTAGGGCGCGCCCGGCTCAGCGGTAGCGGTCGTCCCGGTCGCCGTACTGCTTCTCGCGCCGCTCGCGGCGCTCCTGGGCCTCGATCGAGAGGGTCGCGACCGGGCGCGCCTCGAGGCGCTTGATGCCGATCTCCTCGCCGGTCTCGAGGCAGTAGCCGTAGCTGCCGTCCTCGATGCGCGCCAGCGCCTCGTCGATCTTGCGGATCAGCTTGCGCTCGCGGTCGCGGGTGCGCAGCTCCAGGCTGAACTCGGACTCGAGCGTCGCGCGGTCGTTCGGATCGGGCGGGTTCGCCGCCTCGTCCTTCATGTGCGTGACGGTGCGGTCGACCTCCTCCATGAGGTCGCGCTTCCAGGTCAGCAGGATCTGCCGGAAGTGCTCGAGCTGCTCCTTGCTCATGTACTGCTCGCCCT
>JAFEDP010000024.1 GCA_018241545.1 Pseudomonadota bacterium | reverse complement strand
GGTGATGCGCCGCGGCGATCAGCCGGGCACCGCGCCGGACGGCACCTGCCGTCCGGCCGATCCGGCGGCCAGTGACGCGCGGCACGCCGCGGCAGAGGCGTCGCCCGACGACGGACGGGAGCGCGGTGGAGCGCGGTGCGCCGAGCCGGGCGTGCGGGCCGCGCCGTTCTGCCGACGACGCGCGTGGTCGTGGGTGCGCTCGCCTCGCGGCACCGGCGGAGGTCGCTAGGGCGGGCCGCCGAGGCGCGATGCGATCGAGCGCTCGCACTCGGCGGCGTCCCGGAACAGCCGTGCGTCGATCCCGAGGCGGCGCGCGGCTTCGACGTTCAATGGCATGTCGTCGAAGAACATCACCTCGCCCGCCGCCAGCCGGTAGCGGTCGAGCAGCAGCGCGTAGATGCGCGGGTCCGGCTTGGCGAGTCCGACCTCGCCGGAGACGACCACGCCGTCGAAGGCGTCCCAGAAGCGGTGCAGCGCGCGCAGCCGCGCGTACACGGGCGCCGGCATGTTCGACAGGCAGTACAACCGCACGCCGCGCGCGCGCAACGCGTGCAGCAGCGCGACGGTCGGCGCCTTCACCGCCAGCGACTCCCACAGCGCCTCGAGGAATGCGTCCAGTTCCGGCGGGGCGAGGCCGCTGCGCGCGCAGGCCCGCTCGCGCAGCACCGCCTGCTCGAGCTCGCCACGGTCGTACGCCTGCCAGTCCTCGTGGGCGAGCAGTGCGCTGCGGACGGCCTCGCGCCGCTGTGGATCCGGGAAGCTGCGCGCGAGGATCTCCCCGGGCCGCCACTCGAGCAGCACGCCTCCGACGTCGAACACCACCGCCGGCGTCGTCACGGCCGTGTATCCCGCGTGCCTGGCGCGCATGTCATCGCGCAGCGTCCCGTCAGGCGCGCCGTCGCGCGAACAGGCCATCCCAGGCCGCGAGCGCGGGCTTGGCGCCGAACGCCGCATCGACGAGCCCAAGCGTCGCGAAGGGCAGCAGCGATGCACCGAGATCCGGCGGATACGCCGACAGGTCGATGTCGGCGTACAGGGTCTGCACGATGGCGGTGGCGCCGATGCTGTCGAGCAGCGCGCCCTGGCGCAGCACGTAACGGCGCTGCTCGTCGGGCGTTGACTGCACGCCGGCGACGCTCGCGCTGGTCCAGCCACCCTCGGCCACCATCGCCGGCAGCGATCGCCCGCCGAGCAGCCGGCTGTAGTAGTCCACCGGCAGGTCCTCGGGCGTCGCGTAGACGAAGTACGGGTACGAGGACAGGCCCAGCTGCGTCAGGAACGGGAAGTCAGCGAGGTCGGCCTCGATGCCCTGGTACTGCAGCCCGGGCGAGTAGTGGCCCCAGGCGACCTCGACCTGCACGCTGATCAGCAGCGGCACGGTGGCGCCGGCCGCGAGCAGGTCCGCCGCCGACGCGCGCGCGGCCTGCACCATCGCCGCGTACACCGCCGGCGGGGCCTGCAGGCGCACGAGGTTGGTTTCGGCCGTGAGTCCGACGTAGTCGGGCTGCAGGTTGCGTGCGACCGCGAGCACGTAGGCGCGGTAGGCGGCCTGTACGGCGGGCTCGGTGATGCTGCGGCCGAGCGCGCGCAGCTGGGGCGGTTCCTGGGACCGGTCCAGTCCGTCGGTCAGGTCCGCCATGAAGCCGAGGCGCAGGCCCTTGCCGCGCAGGTACCCGACGAGCGGCAGCTTGGCGTTCGCGAGGTCATCGGCAGACTGGCCTGCGAGCAGTGCCGTCCACGGCAACTCCTCGTGGACGTGAACGAGCTCGGCGCGCGCGCTGATCGCGTCGAGGACCTCGAGCACGCTGCCGGACGTCGGCTGCGGTGCATTCGGGTAGAAGCCCATCCGCCACGTGCGGCTCGCCGGACCGGCGCCGCCTGCGCCGCCACCCCCGCCGCCGCAGCCGGCGAGGGCGAGGGCCGCAAGGCTCGCCGCGCCCGACAGCAGCCGCCGTCGCGGCAGGTCGCAGCAAGCATCGCGGGCACGGTCCATGGCGCCACATCTCGGCTCGATTGACCGCGCCATTCTAGCGGGACGGGCCAGGTTGATCCGGAACACGGCGCCGGCCGCCCGCGCGGCGGATCGTGGCCGCGACGCAACGACGTGCGGATGCGCAATGTGTGAAGCGTCTCACGAACCCGAACGGTGGCTCCGACGGCTTAAGTCCAGCGCCGGATACTGACCGGCGCTGCAGGGGCACTGCGACGCGCGGCTCCCTCGAGCTGGCAGCGTCGGGAGATTGAGCACGCGATGAGGGCAATGAAGGCGCCGACTATCGGCGGGATCCCGCGCCGTGGCGAACCGGCACGCCGCGGCCCGGATGGCTATGTGATCGCGACCGAGCGCCGGCGGATGACCAATCGCGCGCCCGCGTCGCGCGACGGGGTCGCACTGCCAGCGCCGGCCTCGCCGCGCGTGCTGCGCGCGTTGATCGCCTCCGCCGACGGGTTGCGCGATTACCTGGCTCTGCGCGCCGGCCGCGCCTGGACGGCGCGCGACCTCTCGCGTACCGGGTCCGAAGTGGCCGAGCTCGTGCGCCGCTACCAGTCCGCATCGCGCCAGTTGCTGCAGGAATGGCTGCGCCGCCCACGGCACCTCGCGTGGCTCGCCGATTCGTCCTCCGGCCGCGTGCTCGACATCGTCGACACCGGTGAAGACGGCGCGGTGCCCCAGGGTCTCGAGATCCACCCGACGGCGGTCGGCGACCAGACCGCGCACGGGCTCTGGCGTCGCTTCAGCCGCCCCGGCGTCGGCGTGCCGGTCGTGACCTGGGTGCGTCGCACGCGCCCGCACCATGTCAAGCGTCTCGCCCGCTACACGGCCGCCCAGGCCCGCACCGCGGTCGTGCTCGTGGAGCCGGACTTCGACCGGCGCGTGCGCGCGATCCGCATCGTGCTTGCCGATCCGGTGGCCGACGCGACCGTCCGGTTCGGCACCGCCGACCTGCCGCTCGCCGCCGACTTCACCGCGCCGGTGGCCCTGACGCTGACGCGCGAGCGGCGCCCCGCGACCAGCGCCTACGGGCTGCGCGAGCCGTCGCGCCGCGGAACCGTGGACGGCTTCGTCGCCCTGACGCCCTATTCGCCGACGCTCGCTCCGCTCGTGCTCGTGGAGAGCGGAGCACTGCCGGCGCTGACGATGGCGCAGGTCGCCAACGAGGTCGCCGGCAGTCCCGGGCTGCGCCAGCGCTACCAGGTGTGGCTGTACCGGCTGCCCCCGGCCACCCCACTTATATATGCCGCCGGCCGCTTGCGTGCCGACCTGCAGCGCTTCGGAGCCCGGCTGCGCGCCGCTGGCGGCCGCGACGACTCGACGACCATCGTCGCGCACGGCATCGGTGCGGCGGTTGCCCGCACGCTGCTGCTGGACTCGGACGCTGCGCTCTGGGATGCGGCGTTCCGCCAGCCCGCAACCCGTCTCGGGTTCGACGAGCGCGACCGGGCGCTGCTCGACTCGCTGTTCTTCTGGAATGCGGTACCCAACGTCGAGCGCGTGATCTCCCTCGGGGAGCCTGACAACCGCGAGGCACTCGTCGCCGGCAGCGGCGCGCGAGCGGTGCAGTTGCTGCTGCGCCAGCCCGTGCGCCTGCGCGCGGCGATCGAGCGGATCTACGGCCTGGCACGCACCGTGATCGGGCCGCCGCCGGCGCCGGCCGGTGCCACCGACGCGACGCCCGCGGAGTCGTTCTTCGACGACCCCACCTGCCGGGCGATCGCCGGAATCGCGCTCGCCGCGGACCGCGCCCTCCTCGACCTCAGTGGCCCGCCACCGGGCGCGGCCGCAGCGCTGTACGGCCGTGGCGCGCAGCGCCTCGCCGGGAGCGGCTTCGTCGCCGCGGAGTCGGCGGGCACGCTCGACTCGCGCGCCGTCGGCGACGCCGTCGCCTGGCTCCACGACGCCGGATAGGCCCGCCGGCGCGGCCGCCGCGGCGACCCGCGGCGTACCGCCGTCGCGGCCAGCGCCTCGACACCGCCCCCCGTCGACCCCCGTCGCCGCGTCCACCCGGCCGCACCCAGCCCACACCCCGCCGCCACCGCGGTGCCGGCCGCTCTGTGGCCAAACCGTTCCGCGCCGGGTAAGGTGGGCGCGTCCGGCGGCGGCGCCGCCCCGGACACCCTCGCCGGCCTGAGCAGCCGGGATCGACTCGGACGGACCCAGCGGATGCGGCCCGTCGACGGCGCGTCACAGCAGGCTCAGGATGGTCGCAGTGCGCAGATTTCGGGCACGCCTGGCACTCACGCTGATCGCGGCATGCCTGCCGGCGACGGCCCACCCCGCCGGTCCCCCGCGCCTCGAGGCGGAGGTCCTCGCACCCGGCGGTTCCTCGGCCAGCGTCGATGCGGTCACGAGCGGCAGCCTTGACGCGCAGTTCGGCCCGCCCGCGCGCCGCACCGGGACACCGGGCGTGCAATGGCTGCGGCTGCTGATTCCCGCGAGTGCGGCCGGAATCACCGCCCCGGTCCTCGTGATGCGCGAGGGCGGAGGCGCCGAGGCGCAGCTGTACGCGGCCACGCCCGGACTCGTCCGCGCGGTCCCGCTGACGGCGGTGCTGCCGGCGCTGCGCGGAACCGCCGACCTCGTGTTCACGCTTCCGGACGGGATGCCGCCGGGCCAGCGGCTCTACGCGCGCGTCGACGCCCACGGCGCGCCGGGCGGCGAGACGGCGTTTCGCGTCGCGCCCCTGACCGAGGTGCTGGCGCGCAGCACCGCCCATGCGCGCATGATCGCCTTCGCCGCCGGGGCGTTGCTCGCCGTCGCCACCGCCGCATTGCTCGTCTGGTTCGTGTTCCGGGAGCGCCTCTTCGTCCTGTACGGCGCGCTGTTCGGATGTCAGGCGCTCTACATCGCCTACCTGTCCGGCGAGGGCTTCGCCTGGCCGCTGCTGCAGCTCGCCCGCCCGTTCGGCTCCCACGCGTGGAACGTGCCGGCCGCACTCAGCGGCGCCGCGGCCTGCCTGTTCGTGCGCGAGATCGCCGACCTGCAGCACTATTCGCCGCGCGTCTATCGCACGTTCGGCGGCTTCGCCGCGGCCTTCGTCGTGCTGGCGCTGGCCAACGGCCTCAAGGCGTTCGGCTTCGGCACGCTCGTCTCCGCCGTCGGCAACGTGATGTTCGTCGGCACCGCGATCTTCACGCTCGTGGTGTCGTTCCTCGCCTGGCGCCGCGGCATCCGTGCGGCCGGCTGGTTCCTGGTCGCCTGGCTGGTGCTCGAGGGGTTCACGACCGTGGCCGCGGTGCGGCTGCTGCTGGACGCGGCCGAGGAGTCGGAGACGCTGCTCTACCTCGGGCTGCCGATGTCGATGGTCAGCGCCGCCGTGCT
Organism: Pseudomonadota bacterium; assembly: GCA_018241545.1. Taxonomy (GTDB): domain Bacteria; phylum Pseudomonadota; class Gammaproteobacteria; order Steroidobacterales; family Steroidobacteraceae; genus CAIKZZ01. The sequence continues at coordinate 10,907 of JAFEDP010000024.1, read as the reverse complement.
CACGGCGCTCGGCGTCGCCGACCGCCTGCGCGACCAGCAGCGCGCGCTCACCGAGGCCGAGCGCCGCGCCCAGACCGACGCGCTCACCGGCGTGCTCAACCGCCGCTCGCTGATCGAGCGCCTCGAGGCGGCGTGCCTGCGCGCGCGCGCGCGCGAGCTGCCGATCACGCTCCTGTTCATCGACCTCGACCACTTCAAGGCGATCAACGACACGCGCGGCCACGCCGCCGGCGACGCCTGCCTGCGCGCGGTCGTCGAGCCAATCCAGGCCGAGCTGCGCCAGTCGGACGTCGTGGGCCGCTATGGCGGCGAGGAGTTCGTCGTGGTCCTGAGCAGCGCCGACACGGCGGTCGCGCGGGGGATCGCCGAGCGCATCCGCGACCGCGTGGCGCGCACCCGGGTCGAGGGCTTTGGCACGCCGATCCAGCTCACCTGCAGCATCGGCGTCGCCGGCAGCGACGCGCTCGGCGTCTGCGGTGAACAGCTGATCGCGCACGCCGACGGCGCGGTGTACGAGGCCAAGAATGCCGGGCGCAATCGCGTCGAAGTCGCGCTGGCGGCGTCGGCCTAGCCGCACGCCGAGCCGCGGGAGCCGCTAGGGGCCGGGATGCCGATCCACGAGCGCGACCCGTGGCGCGACCAGTACTTCGCCGGCATCGCCTGCCGCGCCGACGTGCATATCCCGACCGACGACGTCGACGCGTTCGCGTGGCAGCCCGCGCACCGCTGGATCTACAACAAGCTGCGCATCGCCGAGAGCCAGGGAATCGACTGCGGACCGCACGGGGTGCTGCCGGCGCGCTACCCGGTGTTCGCCAAGCCGATCTACAACCTGCTCGGCATGGGCGTCGACAGCCGCGTGCTCGAGAGTCCGGAGGACTACCACCGGCACCTGCGGCCCGGCCACATGTGGATGACCCTGCTCACCGGCGACCACGTCAGCACCGACGCCGCGCTCGTCGACGGGCGGGTGTGCTGGATCCGGCACACGGTGGGCCGGCCGCTGGGCGGGGGCACGTTCGACTACTGGGTGATCGAGGCCGCGCCGCGCGCGGACCTCGACCGCTACTGCGGCGCCTGGCTCGCGGCCCACCTGCGCGGCTACACCGGGATGGTCAACCTCGAGACGATCGGCGGACGCATCATCGAGGTGCACCTGCGCTTCTCCGACCAGTGGCCCGACCTGTACGGCACCGGGTGGCTGGCGGCGATGGTGGCGCTGTACGAGCGCGGCGAGTGGGGCTACGCGGACGGGGACCGCGCCGACGGGTACAGCGTCGTGCTGTTCGGCCCGCACGGCCGGCGCTTCGCGCATCCGCCGGCGGCACTGGTCGAGGCGTTGCGCGCGGACCCGCGCATCAGCAGCGTCCAGATCACGTTCACCGAACACGGCGCGGGGGCCGCGCACGCCATGCCCCCCGGGGGCTTCCGCCTCGCGATCGTCAATACGCGCGAACTCGGCGCCGGGCTCGAGGCCCGCGCGAGGCTGGCGCGCGCCTTCGAGCTCGTCTGACCGGCCGACCGCTCAACGCGGCTCGATGCGCATCATCAGGTCCGACCGCAGGCGGTAGTTGATGCGCGCCTCGACCTGCGGCGGCGCGTCGTCGATCGGCAGCAGCCGGAAGCGGCGCGCCATCGTGGCGAAGTGCACCGCGATCTCGTAGAGCGCGAAGTTCTCGCCGATGCAGTGGCGCGGACCGGCACCGAACGGGATATAGGCGAAGCGGTGGCGCGCCGCGCTCGGCGCCTCGGCGAAACGCGCCGGTTCGAAGCGCTCGGCGTCGCTCCAGTGGCCGGGATGGCGGTGGACGAAGTACGGGCTCACGAACACGTCGGCGCCGCGCGGCAGCGTGACCCCGTGCAGCACGTCCGGCTCGAGCGTGCGCCGCGTCATCATCCAGCCCGGCGGGCACAACCGCAGCGATTCCTTGATGACCTGCTGGCCCTCGTGCCACTCCTCGGTGCGCTCGAGGTCGAGGCCGTCGCCGTCCGGTAGCCGTGCCGCTGAGGCAGCGACCCACTCCTGGAACTGGGGGTGGCGGCCGAGCTGGTACCAGGTCCAGGTCAGCGCCGAGGCGGTCGTCTCGTGACCCGCGACGACGAGCGTCAGGACCTCGTCCACCAGCTCCTTCTCGGTCATCACCGCGCCGGTGTCCTTGTCGCGCGCGCCGAGCGCGAGGCCGAAGAAGTCGAAGTGCTCCTGCGAGGGGTCGGCGCGGCGGCGCGCGATCAGCTCGCGCACGATGCCGGCCAGTGAACGGATGCGGTACGCGAATCGCAGGTCGCGGTTCGCCTCGGTGTGCACGATGTCGAAGGGATTGCGTCCGAAGCGCTCGCGGATGAACGGCAGGTCGCGGCCGAAGATCGCGCTCAGGTTGATGTCGAGCGTCAGCTCGCTGGCCGCCTCGGTGATGTTGATCGGCTCGCCGCGTTGCGCGCGCTTCGCCCAGCGCGCCGCGTACTCGGCGTTGACCGCGCGGATCGCCGGCCCGAACCGGTCGAGCACGCGCCGGTGGAAGGCCGGCTGCAGCATGCGGCGCTGACGATGCCAGAAGTCGCCCTCGCTGGTCATGATGCCGCGGCCGAGCAGGATCATGATCTGGTCGGTGCCGACGCCCTTGACGTAATTGCGGTGGTTGGTGACCAGCACGCGCTTGATGTCGTCGGGCGCGAGGACGACGTAGGTGTGGCGGCGCCGCGCCGGCGAATACACGCGGAAGAACTCGCCGTAGCGCGCGCACCACCCGGTGAGCCGCTCGAGGGACTCCTCGGAGGCCCCGAGATCGAAGGGCTCGTCCGGCCCCGGGACCGTGCCCACCGTCGCTTCTGGTACTGACATCGATCGCCCCAGCCGAAGCCGCAATTCCGCGCAGCGATTTTCGCGGGCCGGTCCCGGCCGCAGCATAGGTGTTTGCCACGTCCCGCCCGCATATCCGCCTGCGCGACGCTGCGCGGACGGCGCCGCCGGCGGCGCCCAGCGATGCACGGACGGGAGCCAGATGTTGCAGGTGACCTTCGTCGAGCCCGACGGCTGCCGCCGGTCGGTGACGGCGCGCGACGGCGCGACGCTGATGGAGACCGCCATCGAGCACGACATCAGCGGCATCGTCGCGTTCTGCGGCGGCATGTGCGCCTGCGGCACCTGCCACTGCTACGTGCCGCCGGACTGGGCGGCGCAACTGCCGCCGGCCGACGAGAACGAGGCCGACACCCTGCGCCGCGTGCTCGAGCGGCGCGATGGCAGCCGGCTCGCCTGCCAGATCAAGCTGCACCCGGGCCTCGATGGCCTGACGGTGACGGTGCCGGCGCGCCAGCGCACGCCCTGAGCGGGGCGCCGCGCGCCGGTCGCGCCCGGCGGCGGGGTGCTACAGTGACACCGCCCGCCCGCGGAGCCGGCCATGACCCGGTCGAAGACGCTGCTCGTCATCACCGCCACCCTCGCCGCCGCTGCCGCGCTCGCTGGCGGCTACCGTGCGCTGCGCCAGCACGCCGCCGCCGAGCGCCTCACGATCGTCGTTCCGCCCGGCGTCGACGAGGCGGGCTTCGTCGACATCGGCGGCCTCGGGCAGTGGGTCAGCATCCGCGGCGATGATCGCGCGAACCCGATCCTGCTCGTCGTGCACGGCGGGCCCGGCGCGAGCCTGCTGCCGATCGCCTACGACGCGTTCCGCGGCTGGGAGCGGCGCTACACGATCGTGCAGTGGGATCAGCGTGGCGCGGGCCGCACCTTCGGCCGCCACGGGGCGCAGCGAACCGGCACGGTGACGGTCGCCCAGCTGGCGTCGGACGGCATCGAGGTCGCCGAGTGGGCACGCCGCCGGCTCGGGCGCGCGCCCGTGGTGCTGCTCGGGCACTCGATGGGCACGATCGTCGCGCTCGAGATGGCGCACCGCCGCCCCGACCTGTTCTGCGCATACGTCGGCACGGGCCAGGTCGTACGGATGGACCGCAACGAGGAGGAGGGCTACCGCGAGTTGCTCGAGCGCGTGCGCGCCGCGCACGACGCCGCGGCCGAGGCCGAGTTGCGCCGGGTCGGTGCGCCGCCCTACCGCGACCTCGACACGCTGCTCGCCGAGCGCGCGGTGCTGCGCGCCCACCCGCCGGCCAGCGAGCGGGCGCTCGAGGGCACCCTGGCGCAGTCGCTGCTGTTCGCGCCGGGGCTCGGGCTGCGAGATCTGTACGACTGGGTGGCTGCTCAGTCGTTCAGCCTGCGGGCCGTGCTGCCCGACATGATGTCCTATCGGGCGGCGCCGGAGGCGCTGCAGGTCCCCGTCGTGCTGATCCAGGGCAGCGAGGACATCCAGACGCCGACTCGGCTCGCCGCGCAGTACCTGTCCACGCTGTCCGCGCCGGCCAAGGAGCTGGTGGTGCTGCCCGGCGCCGGGCATTCCGCCCTGCTCGCCGAACCGGGCGAGTTCCTCGCCGCACTCGACTCATCCGTGCGGCGCTACGCGGCGCACCCGGCCCCCGCCGCGGAGTGAGCCCGGTCGCACACGCCGCGCGGCGAACAGCCGCTCAGGCGCGGGCCTTCCGGTTCTGCTCGAGCCGCGCGTCGACCAGCCCGACGATCTCGTCGAGCACCGCCGAGCGCATGCCGACCTGCGCCGCGATCGCCTGAACGAGCCGGTCCACCCGCTCGATGGCCGGCGCGCCGCCGAACAGCGCCCGCGCCGCGGACGAAGGGCTCGCAAGGCCCTGTGCCGCCGCCGCGTACTTGTCGAACGGCACGAGGTCCGCGCGATCCGCGCCCAGCCGCTCGCAGACCGCGACGACCCACTCGTAGGTGGCGCGCGCGGTGCCGATGTCGCCGTGCACGGCGTCGCGGATCGAGCGCATGCCGTCGCGACCGATGCAGCGGTAGTTGCCGGCGATCAGCATGGCCCACTTCGCGAGCGGCACGAACACCGAGTCGTGCACGCGCAGCTTGACCGGCACTTCGACCCGGCCCGAGCCCGTGTCGAGGCGCACGGCGTCGATGTCCGCCTCGAGGCGGCGCAGGATGGCCGTGTGCGCGTCCGAGGCGAAGCGCGCCGCCTTGAAGTTGGTCGGCAGGCGCACCTGCAGCACGTTGACCTTCTCGCCCGGCGGCCGGAACGCCTGCGGGTCGGGGCTGCACAGCGTGAGGCAGGCCGGATCGAAGGGGTCCCACACCCCAGGGTCGGCGTAGCACGCGCGGCACGCGTCGGCATCCACGCCCGGGATGCGCCGCAGGTACGGCAGCGGCGGCATGTTCATGATCGACAGGCACGGCAGCCGCGCCTGCGCCACCTCCGCCAGGAGCTCGCGCACGCCCGGCGAGCGGTACTGCGGCTCCTGCATCGCGAGCGCGACGAGGTCGAAGCGGCCGAGGTCGAGGCCGGTGGTGCCGCTCGCCGTCAGGCGCCCGGGCGCGGCCCGCGAGTTGATCTCCACGAGGCCCTCGCGGCCCTTGATCGGCATGCGCACGACCGCGCCCTCGTCGTTGATGAGCTTCGCCTCCTCGGGCAGGCACACGAGCGTGACGGCGTGCCCGGCCAGCGCGCACTTAAGGCCGAGCAGCGACCCGTAGGACGCGCCGAAGACGAGCAGGTGGTGGGTATCGCTCACGGGCGGGACTCCGCTGCGCTGGGACCAGCGACGACAGCCGCCATGTTACCCCCGCGGTAACCCGGTCGCGCCCGCCCGTCGCACCCCGCGGGAGCGCTAGGGCCCGGCGGACCCGAGCGTGCGGCCGAAGCCGCTGAGCAGCACCTGGATGCCGACGTACGCGACGTAGTCCGGCGCATCGGGCGGCCCCCCGCCGATGCGATGCCCGGCCATGAACAGCCCGATGAGAGCAGGCGTGAACTTGTAGCGGCCGCCTGCGTTCAGCGTCGTCGCGCCCGCGCCCTGGCCGGCCACGCGGTCGTGGTAGACCTCGGCGGCGAACTCCAGCCGCGCCGACACCGGACGGTTGGCGAGCACGCCGGCCACCTGCTCGCGCGGCCCGCGTCCCACGCAGTAGCAGCCGACCTCGACGTCGAGCTCGAGCGGCCCGAGGGTCCGCGCGACCTCCACCGGCAGCAGCCAGCGATGCCCGTCGTCGGCGATGCCGCGGGTGAGCGCCACGCGCGACGCGCCGGTCTCGTACTGCGGGAACAGCGAGGCCCGCCAGCCGTCCTCGCCCTCGTCCAGGAATCGCCACTTGATGCCGGGATTGGCGTTGCCCCATGCGCCGCGCGTCGCACCGTCGCCGGAGCGCAGCACGTAGGGCATCTCGAGGGTCAGCTGGATGCGATCGCCGATGCCGAGGTTGGCGTCCACCTGCGGCAGCTGGACCAGGCGCGCGGCGGCGACACCGTCGACCTGCGCCGCCAGGTTGATTTCCCAGTTGCCGTGACCGGGCGTGCCGGGGTCGTTGGTCAGGAACGGCGGCCCGGCCTGGGCGCGGGCGAGGACGGGCAGCGCGAGCAGCGCGGCGGCGAGGCAGCAGGCGGGTCGGTGCATCGCGGCGGGAGGCTCCGGGAGGCGCGCATCGTGCCTGCGCGAACGCACCGCGCGCAACCGGCCGGGTGCGGTCCGTGGAGCGGGGCGCGCGCGATTTGTCCGGAGCAGTTCACAGAATGGGGGACCCGCGCTCCTGTAGCGTCAGTCTCCGGGGTCAGGCATGAGGCCGGCCCGTCGAGACCGGATGGACGCCGGAATGTCGCAAGCCGTCGAGGCCGCCGTGCCCGTCGCTGCCGTGGAAGCGGTCGGCGTGCGCCTGCGCCAGTCGTTTCCGCTGCAGCGCATTCACCTGTGCTCGATCCATGGGCCGCGGGGCGACGTGCTGTGGCTCAGCGAGGGCTTCCTCGGCCCGGACGAGGGCGACGCCGTGCTGGCGGCGCACGCCGAATTCGTCGGCCCGCGCGCGCCCGCCCTCTCGACCCGCGACCTCGGCAACGGGCAGTGCGCGGTGCTGCTCGCCTGCCGCTCCGGCCGTCGCCGCTTTGCGGGCTCGGTGCTCGTGGTCGTCGATGCGAAGGGCCTGCGTGCCGATGGCGCGCTCGAGCCGTTCCAGACACCGGCGATCGCGGACCAGCTGCGCGAGCTCGCGCAACTGCTCGCGCCGCCTGAGGAGGCGCCGTCCGGGACCGCGGTCCATGACACCGGTGCCACCGCGATCGGCCGCCGCATCAATCTGCCGATCCCGGCGGCTGACGTCGACGCCGGCGTCGACCGCCTGTTCGCGGCGCTGCGGCAGGTGCCGATCGCGCTGCATGCCCAGCCGCTCGTGCCGCTCGCCGACCGCGCCGCCGCCCGCCAGGTCGAGGTGCTGATCCGCTCCGGCCCGGGCGCACGCGAGGCCCCGGCGACGATGCTCAAGCGCGCCGGCAAGGCCGGCCTCGCCTCGATGATCGACCGGCGCGTGATCACGCAGCTGCTCGCCTGGCTGCACCAGCGACGCCAGCTGCGCGCGCCACCGCTACCGACGCTGTCGGTCAACCTGTCCGGTACGGCGCTGCGCGACGAGCACTTCGGCCGCTTTCTCGAGCTGTGCCTGACCAAGGCGCAGGTGCCGCGCGGCCTGGTCGCGTTCGAGGTGGCCGAGGCGGCGTGCCTCGAACAGCTCGCGGGCCTGACCGCGCTCGCAACCCTGCTCGAGCGGCTCGGCTGTCCGTGGGCGATCGACGATTTCACCGGTTCGCGCGCAAGCCTCGACCTGCTGCGCCTGCCAGGACTGGCGATGGTGAAGCTCAGGCCGTCGCTGAGCGAGCGACTCGCCAGCCACGAACCCCAGCGCCGCGAGCTCGCGGACCTGCTCAAGATCACCCGCATCCTCAGGATCGCGACCACCGCCAAGGGCGTCAACGACGCCCTCGACCGGGCTGCCCTCGAGGAGCTCGGCGTCGACTACCTGCAGTCCTTCGCGGCGGCACCCCCGGCGCCGCTGGACGAGGTTGTGGCAAGCATCGGCGCCGCCAGCGAAGGTCGCGCCTCGACGCCGTAGCCGCGCCCCGCGCGACGCACAACTCCGTCCGCTCCGCCCGCTCCGCCCGCTCCGCCCGCGTCGCCGCGAGCATCCGCGCGTGACCGCTCGCCGTCGCACCGGTATCGTCGCCCGAGCCGCCGGAGATGCCACGCATGCACGACCCCGCCGCCCTCCCCGAGCCGACGCGCGCCGCTGCGGCCGCGGGCCGGCACCTGCGCACGCGCTGGCGGGTGTTCGCGTGCGTATTCGCCTTCGGCTTCCTCGGCTACGTGCAGCGCACCGGCGTCGCGGTCGCGGCGGAGCACATGCTGCCGGAGCTGGGCCTGACCAAGACGCAGTTCGGCTGGCTGCTCAATGCGTTCCTGATGAGCTACACGTTCTGCCAGCTGCCGGGCGCCCTGGTGGGCCAGCACCTCGGCGCGCGGCGCGCGCTCGCGCTGATCGGGCTCGTCACCGCGGCCGCGGCGATGGCCTCCGCGGCCGTACCGGCGGGGCCGGCGTCGCTGCTGGTGCTGGTCGTGGTGTTCGCGGCGCGGCTGTGCCTGGGCATCGCGCAGTCGGCGCTGTTCCCGGTCGCGAGCGGCGTCATCGAGAGCTGGTTCCCGGTGCGGCGCTGGGGATTGGCGCAGGGACTCACGGTGACCGGGCTGTGGCTCGGATCCGCGAGCACGCCGCCGCTGATCGCCTGGCTGATGTCCGGCTGGGGATGGCGCACCGCGCTCGTGGCGAGCAGCCTGCCGACCCTGGCGCTCGTGCTGCTGTGGGTCGCGTACGCGCGCGACCGCCCGGCCGAGCACCCGGGCGTGACCGCGGCGGAGCTCGCCGAGCTCGCCGGCAATCCGCCACCGGTCGAGCGGCGCATCGGCGTCGCCGACGTGTGGCGCCTGCTGCGCGACCGGCGCATCGCGCTCGTGACCCTGTCCTACTTCCTGATGAACTACGTCTTCTACCTGGTCACGTTCTGGTGCTTCGTCTACCTCGTCGAGGAGCGCCGCTTCGCGCTGCTCGAGGGCGGCGTGTTCGCGAGCCTGCCGTTCCTCGCGGCGGCGGCCGCCGCCGGACTCGGCGGACGCGCCTGCGACCAGCTGTGCGAGCGGCTCGGCACGCGCCGCGGGCTGCGCGTGCTGCCGCTCGTGGCGCTGCCTGCGACGGGACTGTTCCTGCTGCTGACCGGGGCGGTGACGAGCGCCTACGCTGCGGTCGCAATGCTGTGCCTCGCCTTCGCCTGCAACGAGCTGACCGAGGGGACGTACTGGGCGGCGACGATGCGCGTCGCGCCGACCGAGGTGATGGCCGGGACGGCGCTCCTCAACACTGGCGGTAACCTCGGCGGCGTGATCGCGACGCCGACGATCGCGGCGCTCGCCACCGACCACCGCTGGACGCTGATCTTCGCGCTCGGCGCGGGCCTGTCGGTGCTCGCCGCGGTGCTGTGGCTGGCCGTGAGCGTCGACGACGAGCGGCGCGGGGCCGCGACGGCCTGAGGCGCGTCGTCGCGCGCGCGGCCGTGCTCAGCGGCGCCGGCCCGCGACCGGGGCGGCCTCGATGAGCTCGAGCGCGGGCGGCACCACCAGCGCCGCGGCCTCCTCGCGCGACCCGTGCAGCCAGCGGTCGACGTCGGCGGCCGCGATGGCGACCACCGAGCGCTTGTCCTGCTCGTCGGGTCCGTACTTCGGATCGGGCTTGTGCAACCGGCGCATCAGCGGATGCGCATCCGCATTGACGGTGAGCATCGTGTAGCTCTCGTGCACCTCGCCGGTCGCGCGGTCGACCCACGCGTTCCACAGCCCGGCGAGACCCCACGGCGCGCCGTCACGGCGCGCGAAGCGCCACCACACGTTGCGGCCCGTCTCCCAGCACGGCTCGTCAAACGACGTCGCCGGGATCAGGCAGCGCTGGCCGCGCGCCCACGGCACCTTGTAGGACGCCTTCTGGCCCAGTTCCTCGAAGCGCGCGTTGAAGGTCGAGTACGGTACGCGGGGCTCCTGCGCGAACGAGGGAATGAGGCCCCACTGCCCGACGATGCACTCGCGACGGGGCTCGGAGTCGCCGACCACGCGGCGGATGAAGGGCCCCTCGGCGCGCGGAAACATTTCGCTGCCGCTCCACGACCCGCCTGGACGGACCTCCCAGTACCGCTCGATCGCCGCGTCGTCGGGACTCACGTACTTCGTGCACATCGCATCCGGCCCCCCGGAAGCTTAAGCCGGTGCTCAGGATAACCGCCCGTTTCGTGCCCGGCGCGACGGCCGCGCGCCGCGGCTTAAGGCGCCGCCGAAGTTGCAGGTTGACGGCTCGACTCGGTTCGGCGCATCAATGATCGCGCCGCCACGCGGGGAACCTGCCGGGGCAGCCGATGGTCACTCAGATGGCACCCGCCGCCCCGGAGGTTTGTCCATGCACCGCGTGTCACTGTCCCGCCTGCCGCTGTCGTCGCTGCCGATCCCCGGGACGGCGCCCTGGCACTTGCGCGCCACCGATCCTGCGCAGCTGTCGATGACGGACTTCCGCGACCGGCCGTCCGTCACCGTCGACGCCGGCATGGCGATCGACGCGGCCCTCGAGCACATGCGGCACGCGGGCGTGCGCTCGGCCTTCGTCACCGACGCGGCCGGGAGCCGGGTGGTCGGTCTCATCACCGCCTACGACCTCATCGGCGAGCGGCCGCTGCGGCACATGCGGCTCGTCGGCATTGCGCGCCAGGACGTCGCGGTGCGCGATCTGATGACTCCGGTCGTCGACTGGCAGGTCACCTCGATGCGCGAGGTCGAGGAATCGACCATGGCGGACCTCGCCGACCTGTTCGAGCGCACCGGCCTCACCCATCTGCCGGTGATCGAGCGCGCGGCGGACGGCTCCACCGCGGTGCGCGGGCTCTTCTCGGCGGCCAAGGTCAACCGGCTGCTGCGTGCGCCCGGCGCCGCAGCGGCGACCGCCGCGCCGCTGCGCCTCGAGGCCTAGCGAGTCGCGCGGGCCG